>LVBR01000056.1 GCA_001604495.1 Acholeplasmatales bacterium Tener_01
TGTATTGAGTGTCATCATCGTGGTCAAAGTATTCAGTGATATCTGCTAAAATATTGTAACTTAAAATGTTTTCCAAACGATTAACCAAGAATACATCAGGTAAATCTTCTGTTTCCATTAAAGCAAGTAAGTTAGTTTCCCATTCAGTATCTTCACCAACTATTTGCATTTCAACATGAATGTTTGGATATTTCTTCATAAATTCTTCAATAAGCAATGTATCAATTGTTACAGCATCTGGATTGTTGTATTGCCATGTTGCGTAACGTAGAGTGATTTCTTTTTCTTGCCAGTCTGGAGTACCATTTCCATCAGCATCCCAGAATAGTTCGTTTTCTCCTGGTTCAGTTTTACCACCATTTGGATTCTTTCCTCCACCACATCCTACTAATGCGATTGCAATTAGAGCAACCATGCAAAGAATAAAAATTCTAGATAAGTTCTTTAAATTTCTTTTCATTTGTCTTCTCCTTTATTTTTTCATTATCTCTTTAACTAATTCATTGACGTTACATGTTGCTACACAGCAGAATCTGTCAGCACCACCATAATAAACATACAATGTGTCACCTACAATCACATTTCCGGTAGGGAAAGTGCAACCATTATAGAATCCTTCAGTCTCATAAGGTTCTGTTGGTTCTAAAATGAAATCTTTTGTTTGTCCTATAATTTTTTCAGGATTGTTAATATCAAGTATTAATGCTCCAACACGGTAAATATCATCAACTGGTGATACACCATGATATAAAACTAACCATCCTTCTTTGATTCTTAGAGGTGGAGTTGAGCCACCAATTTTCTTTAATTCCCAAGGGTTTTTAGGAGTTAGGAATAGTTTTGCCTCACCCCAATCAACACAGTTATTAGAATAATTGATCCACATTGAAGGAACATCACAACCATACTCAGGTCCAAATGCTTCCATTGGACGTTCAAAGCGAACAAATTTTCCATTTATTTTTTCAGGGAATAAAATTACATCACGATTATCAGAATCATATTTAGTGATTCTTCCTAGCTTTTTCCAATGAACTAAGTCAGGTGAAATTGCTAAGGCAGTTTGACTGACATTCCATCTTAAACCAGTTGGTAGATAGTCATTCATCGGTAAGTCGATAGTCACTTTCTTGTCTTCTCTCCAGTATTGTCCCGGAGCCCAAGGACGATAAGCGTATGTTAAGAAGAATTCATTGTCAAACTTAACAAGTCTTGGGTCTTCACAACATCCACTATCATAATTGTTTGGAGTTGGAGATAATACCGGTTTATCAAAGCACCTTGTAAAGTTGAAACCATCTTTTGATTTAGCAAGTCCTAAATAAATGAAATGATCACGGTCATTACCAGCAGCACGATATAAAAGGTAAAATGTTCCATCTTCATACCAGGCAGCAGGATTACAAACAACCAGTTCTTCCCATTGGTTTTTAGGATTTGGTTTTAAAATCGGATTATTTTCATATTTTTTCAGTCTAAATGCACACATAATAATCACCTACTTAATAATAAATGCTACATCACTTGTAAATTTAGGAACATTAAATGATGCAACACCACTTGTAACTTTTAGTTCAACTTCACTAAATGCTATGCCTGTTGTGGCATTGTAAAATGTCAAAGTATAAGTTCCATTAGTGAATGGAATCTTCAAACTAACATTTGTTAATTCACCAGTTTCATTGAAGTAGCTCCAATTAACATCATATAAATATCCATAAATACGATTATTAAATCTGTATCCTAGTAGTCCAACACCACTTGTTTTTTCAACTCCACTTAGAGTTCTAAGTTGTGTATAGTCACTACCAGTTAAATCCATAAGTTTAGCAAAGCTTCCAGCACCAGCAAATTGATAGTATAGATTATATGGATGAACATATGAATCCCACCACCAGTTCATGGCACCACCAGCACCGCCACCCATCATACCAGCCCAAGAATTTTGTCTTAGGTTGATTCCTTTAGGGTCAAGTTTATAATTGTTATAACCATTTTGCCAATCAATTCCTATTTCAGCATGTAAAATTGGTTTATTGTATTGACGATATAATTTATCTAATACATTTGGCAAAGTATCACAGATATTCTTACCAGCATAACCATAACTATGAGGACAAGCAAAGTCAATTACATCTAAGTTGAAGCTTGTTCCTTGTTCAGTTTTATAAGAAGTTGAAACCATATGGTGGTATGAATCATTATTCTTAATGAATTCCCCCATTTCTTTGTGCCAATTCTTGATGTTTAGGGCATTCAAACTAGCATTGTCTGTCCAGTCAACTTCATTAAATAATTCCCAGCACATGATATTATCAGAGTATCCATAACGACCAATGATGTATAAAAGTTCATTCTTATAATTATCTTTTGCTTCTTTTGAAGTAAAGAATGCTTCAGGGCTTGATAATATTCCATCATTAGCCTTATTGTATGGATTTTGATTCCATGTTGGGTCAGCTCCAGTTGAGAATTGGCCATGATTTAGAAGTGTTAACATGATATACATGTCAAATTCATCAGCATATTCAATAACTCTATCAAGACGTGCTGCATAATTTAAGCGGTCACTTAAATCATACATATTCTTACCCCAATGTAGACAAAATCCCCATGGAGCCATCCAGATACGAGCAATGTTCATATTGTTCTTATTGGCATTACTAAACCATACATAATAATCGTAAGTCTTACGAGAATTGTCAGCCCACCAGCCCATATTTTCACCGATAGGCATGAATGTTTCACCATTTTCATACATGAATGTACGGTTATTTGATTTATCAACTTTAATTAAGCCTTTATATTCTTCCAAGCTATCTTTAACTTCAACTTCACCACTCAACTCTTCAGTGATGTCGCCTCCATCATATTCAACATATACTTTATAAGTCCATACGCCAGCAACACTAGGTTGAAAACGAAGGCGGTATTCATAGTCCCCAACAAAGTTGACTAATTCCATTCCATTTGGTTCGCCTTCTTTAACACCGCTTGTGGCAAGGTTTGTGTCAAGTACGATTACATAATCACGATACCAAAAGCCAATAGCCACAATATCTTGATCTCTACTAGGAGATGTAAATACGGCATAAACCTTTAGTCTACTGTAATCAAATGGATTGTAATTAGCTTTAATGTAACCAAGTTCACGCTCTACTAAAGATAATTCCACTTTATTATGAACAGTAGGCGATTCTGTTATTAAATTAATTCCACAGAATAGTGCGTCTCTTTCTTCCACTTTTGCTTTCACCGTAATTGATATTTTGCTCTTTTTATCAGCTATTTTGGCAGTTACGGTAACTTTACCAGGCTTTAATCCTACTAAAGTACCATTATCGATTGTAGCTACGGAAGTATCACTTACTTCCCAAATTACATCTTCTTCGCTATCAGTTATTGCTTCAAGCTTTATGCTACCACCAACGTAGCAAACTTCATTTCCTGAGATTACAAAGTCATTTTCAAAGCCACAGGATGCAATAAAGATAACCGAAAGTAGTAATAATATAACTACTATTATCTTTCCTAGTATTATTCTCATAATTATCTACCTAAGTCAGCGTCGCGTCCTATGCCTTCATGGTTTTCTTTGATGTATTTAACAACTTCATCAACTGTTGTAAAGGCTAAGGCTAAGTAAGTATCGGCTGCTCCATAATAAATAGCTATTCTTCCAGTTTTTTTATCAACTAAGCTTGTACATGGGAAGCAAACATTAGGAACAAATCCTACTTCTTCATATGGTGCCTCAGGAGTCATAAGGTAATACTTACAACGATATTTAACGATTGATGGTTCATCTTTATCTAAGATTACACCACCGATACTATAAACATAGCCGTTACAGTTGTTAATAACACCATGGTAGAACATTAACCAACCATCTTCGATTTCAATTGGCGCAGGGCCACCACCAATCTTAAGGCCTTGCCACCAGCCATTGCCACCTTTTTCCATTACATGGCGGTGACGACCCCAATAACGCATATCAGGGCTTTCTGAAATGAAGATGTCACCAAATGGTGTATGACCATTGTCAGAAACACGACTTATTAATTTATACATTCCATTAACTTTTCTTGGGAATAAAACACCATTACGATTAAATGGAAGTAATGGATTTTCAAGTCTTACGAATGTCTTAAAATCGTAAGTACGAGCAATTCCTAGTGCAGGTCCATAAAATTCTGTACACCAAATGATGTAATAAGCATCTTCTACCTTTACTAAGCGTGGGTCATATGCATAATATGGACGATATGGTTTACCATCTTCGTCAACAAAATTAATTTCATGATCATCAATCTTCCAATTAATTCCATCATCACTATACCCCATTCTTAGATGTGGTAGGCTCGCAATTGTTTCAGCACGGAACACTCCAATAAATTTACCATCTTTATAAATGACACCGCTGTTAAAAATACGAGCGATTTTATCAACTGGATGGCGGTTAATTACAGGGTTACCAGAGTAGCGCCAAATGGGACCAGGACAATTTTCAGGTTTTTCTTCCCAAGGAAGATTAGGGATATTTTGTTCTCCTAATATTTTAGTCATTTCTTTCTCCTTCTTAATAGCTATCAACTAAATTAATAATCTTAATATCTTTTTCATCTATCTTTTTATCTAGTTCAAAGGTAATAACTTTTTCTTCGTTTGGATACAAAGCGAAGAAATTGTCACTAAACACTACATCATCTTTTCTTAAATCAATATAAACATATTTTGTATAAGTATTACTCTTTAATCTTAGATAATAAATATCATCTATTAGTTCTAATTCTTTACTAATAATTGGTTTTTGTAATTCTAAATATTTATCTTTTAATAAATTTGCATAGTTTTCTGATACTAATGCGCCCCCTTCATCATAAAGCAAAACTTTAATGAATGTCTTAGTTTGGGCATCAAGGCTGTAATTAGTATCAATAGTTGCGACTTTCTTAGCGCTAAAGGCACTAACATTAAATGAATCTATATACTTTTCTAATACTTCACCATTAAACTTAGAAATTACTAACTCTACTTTAAACTTTTTATCACAATTAAATTCACTAGTAATATAAACATTTATTTTTTGCTTACTAAAAGCAACTTGATAATCTAGTTTAGTGTCGTTTTCAATATCTAAGCTAACTAATACTTTAGAATAGAATTTCTTTGCAAAGTATTGAAGTGCTTTGTATCGACCATAGTAGTCAATACTACTCCAACTTGCAACTGGCCAACAATCATTAAGTTGCCAATAAATTGCTCCCATGCATCTTGGGTAGTTACGTCTTAAGTGCTCAACACAGTATTTTACAGCTTCTGCTTGAATTAACTCTGATACATAGCTAATGTATTCTAAATTCTTAGGATACTTAAACATTGAACCGATGTAATTCATAATCTTTTGGTTAGCACTTCTATTCTTTTGATGGCGTTCCATAACATATGAATAAATGTTACGATCCCCGGCTATAGTAAACTCTTTGATTGTTTTCATTGGAGGGAATGATTGCATTCCAAACTCACTCATCATTCTTGGAAAGTACAATTTGTAATTCTCAATTGGTTCGTTGTTATGCCATACACCCCAATAGTGCATATCACCATATTTATCACTATTTGGATCAAAGAAGCCACCACCACTAGATGGGCTAGAAGGCCAATAGAAGATATCATATGAATCCTTCTTTAATAGTTTTGGAATCAAATCTTCATATTGATACAAATACCACTTCTTAGTGTATTCAAGTGACGGAATATTCCAGTTAAGGGCGGCTGTTTCGTTTTCATTGTTACCACAAATTAGCATTAAGCACGCATGATTATGAATTCTACTAGTGTTATCTAAAATCTCTTCTTTGATTTCATTAACAAAGAATTCATTTTCCATATTATAGTACCCACAGGCAAACATCAAATCTTGCCAAATTAGAATACCTAATTCATCGCAAAGATTGTAAAAGTCATCGCTAGGATAAAGTCCACCACCCCAAACTCTTAAACAGTTTTGGTTAGATTTAACTGTAGCATCTAGTAAAAATTTAGTATGATTTAGAGTCGCACGAGGAAGAATATTATCTTCAATGATATAGTCAGAGCCCTTTAAAAAGACTTTAACGCCGTTAATGGTAGGTGCGAAGCTTCTACCAAATTCATCATCACATTGGATGATTTCAATCTTTCTTAGACCAATCTTTTGTTCTTTAAAATCGATCATCTCATCTTTATACTTTAATCCAACATTTAGATTATATAAAGGTTGCTCACCATATCCATATGGATACCATAGCTTTGGTTTATCTACCTCAATTTCAAAGACAACTTCATCTTCGGCTTTCTTACAATCAGAATAGAAATAATCATCAAGGTATAAATTAACCAACACATCTACGTTACTCTTAATTAAATGGTTTCTAACTTTAACTATTAGTTTTGATTTACTTAATGATGTATCTTGGTAAACTAGTACTTCATTAATTTTACCTTTATCAATAATTTCTAAATAGACATCACGCCAAATACCGCCATCTGGCATTTGAGGACCCCAATCCCATCCGAACATGCAGTGAGCTTTACGGATTGTGGCATAGCCTTTAACAGCATATTCCATATTCATTAGTTCGTGGGTTTGCTTTTTAAATTCACTATCAATAAACTTTAAAGGAGATTTAATAATAACCTTTAAAGAATTTTCACCAATTTTAATATATTTAACTATATTAATGTTATAACGACGATGCATGTTAAATGTTTTAGTAACTAGCATATCGTTAACATATATTTCACTTACAGTATCTAATCCTAAAAAGACTAGATTAACTTCTTTATTTAACTCTTCTTTTTTTATAGTAAAGGATCTACTATATGCAAAGTCATCTTCCATAATAGATAACATTCTTGCTTCATTGTCTCTATAGAATGGGTCGTCTATCACTTTATATGTAAGTAAATCATTATAAATTGATCCAGGGACAGTGACTCTTAAGTTATTTAGTTTTTTTCTTTCTAGATATTTACTATTTAATAGCCATTCGCCACTAAGACATCTTTGCATATTTATTTCCTCTTATTTTATTCTAAACCTAATGTATCTTTAATAAACTTAGTCAATGTTTCAGCAATCTTCTTGTGACTGGCAACACTTGGATGAGAGTTATATCCACCAGCATCACCATTAATCTTGATTGAAACAAGATTAGGGATAGAGATTTTTGCTGTTGCAACAATTGATTCTGTAACTTCGTAGATTGATGATTCATTCATTAATCCATATAGAACAATGATTTGAGCATCTGGATAATAGTCATGTAATTCTTGTAAGAAACTGATGTATTTTCTTTGGAATTGGGTCATTCTAGCATCTTTTTCATCGGCAGTTGTAGCGGCATTGATGTAACTCCAGTCATTTGTTCCTAGGTTAACAACAACTACATCTGGAACATAGTATCCATGAATCCAAGGAATCTTAGAATTGAAATCAACATTCTTATAAGCATCCGCAACATTTAATGTGTTAGGTGAAGTCCATTTACTAAATGCACATCCCCAACCACTTGCTGAGAAGATACTAATATCAGCATTTAATGCTTGAGCAGTTAAGAATGCAAAACCTTGCAATGCGTCTGAGTTTTCAGTTGTCTTACCACTACTACTTGGTTTACCTAAGTTACCATAACCAGTAGATGATGAAGCCGCAATGAATTCAAGCTTTAATGCTTTGTTTTCAATCTTCTTAATGAATACACCATCAGTTTTGATATTTTCAATAGCGATATGTGAATCTATTGATTCACTTCTCTTATATAAATCAATTTTATGTTCACGTGCATCACTATTACCACTTACTAAAGTGATTTCTTGAGTAGGTTTATCTAGGGCAATAGTCTTAGCATGATTAAAGTCATCATCAATAACAATTACAATGATAGGTCTCATTGCTGAATTAGATGAGTTTGTGGCTGTGATAGTAGCTACAACTTCAGTTCCTTTGAAGAATAATTCAAAGCCACTAGCTGAATGATAAACTTCATTTACTTTCTTATCTTCATTGTAATAAGTTCTTCCCATCCATTTGATATAACCACCGTTAACTAATTCTTTTTCTTTTAGTTCCATATAAACTTTTTCCTTTGTATATTCAATTGGATCAGAATAATCACTATCAGTAAAGTTAACGCCATCACCTAATGCCTTAATTGAAACTTGATAACGTCCTTCAGGAATCAATAGTTCTGCAATAGTTGCGCCACATTCGATATCTTTTTCAATTACATTAGTTTCATTTTCAAACTTAATTCTATAGTCATCAGTTGCGCCTAATACATCGAAGAAAATGTAACCATCTTCTATTGCTAAGCCGGTAGGTGCATCAAGTTTTTCTGGTTCTTTTTCAGTTGGCTTTTTTCCTCCACCACATCCAAAGCAAAACATCACAACAAAAATCATAAGTAAACTAATCAATAAATGTTTTTTCATACAGTTAATACCTCACTATAAATTGTTTATTTTGACATTGCTGCCATAGCAGCTCCTAGTAAAATCTTATCACGACCATCAAATAGTTTATATTCAATACTATTCTCTTTTAAATTCAAACCTAAATATTCTTCAAAGTGTTCTTTGAATGTTGGAAGTTTATAGAAGGTAGATCCTTCAATAATAATTCCAATCTTATTAACACTAGATTTGATTGCAAAGGCACTTATTGTTGTTGCCACAATCTTGCTTGCACGGTTAATTAGTTCTAAGCAAATCGCTTTAAAGAATTCTTTATCAGCTTCATTTTCAAAGCAACTATCTAAATCTTTATTGATACCTGCTAAGTACATACTTACTTTAGGTAAATCAAAATCTTTTTCACAAGGGACTTTAGTATTTTTTGATACTAATCCATCATCTATTGCTTTAACAAGTGATTTATAAATTAGAGTTGCAAGGTAGCGTCCACTACTCATCTTCTCTGTTAGTGCTTCATCCACAATTGAGGAACTCATTGTCAGTTCTTCATCAAAAACACCTCTATCAAAACCATTAAAGTTTCCAGTTTCAGTGTTAATAATCATTAAGCCACTATCTAAATTGCTAATCTTTTTAATATTTTTAGTGTCTTCCATGTAGCAACAGTTAAATCCTGTTCCATATATTGCACCGATGTATTTACTAAATTCTTTATTTGGATCTAGTGTCATCCCACCTAGTAGTACGGCTGTTGTGTCATTTA
>LVBR01000057.1:0-2117 GCA_001604495.1 Acholeplasmatales bacterium Tener_01
AACTTCTTTACCAAATGGAGATGATATTTCTACTCCATTATTAGTACCTTCTTTATAGTCATTACTATAAAACTTAGCATCAAGGTAAATAATATCTCCATATTCAAGCTCTAATAGGCCATTTTCTATCTCACAAGTTTCAGATACTACTTCTATATGAGGTTCAATATTTTCCTTTTTTCCACATCCAATAAACAAAAATGAAACAATAAATAATAGGACAAATATTAATGTTTTAGTTATTTTCTTCATCTTTCTCTCCTAAATAATTATTTAAGTATTTAACTACTCCATCTTCTTCATTACTAAGTGCGATATTTTTTGCTTGGCTTAAGATGCTTTCAACACTATTAGCCATAGCAACTCCATGATAACTCTTCAAAATCATATCTAAATCACTGTAATCATCGCCAAAGGCTATAACATCTTCACGTTTTCCATTAGTAATTTCTAGTAATCTTTCAATTCCAAAGTACTTAGTTATTCCTAATGGATTACTTCTAAACCATTTGCCATTTAAATAATTGAACACTTCAATATTATACTTATCTTTTAACTCGTAAGCTCTTTTAGTATCACTTGGAACAAAGATGATTTTATAAACACCTTCGCCATTCTTTATTGGATCAACATTAAAATCTCTAAATAATGCTCCTTGAGATTTATAATCTTTATTAATTGCATATAGTTGTTTATATGTTTGTACACACACTTCGCTACAAAACTCACACATATCAAGTATTAAACTATTGATAGTTTCATAATCAAAAGGATAATCATATATCAAATTCATATCTTTATCTAAAATGATACTACCACCATCTAAAATAGAATAGTCGGGTTTTAACACTTCAATCACACTTTTAGTTCTATAAATATTTCTAGCACTATTAATTACTAATAAATGTCCTTTTTCTTGAAAATATTTAAGACGTTTTAAAGTGTAATCACTAATTGTTTTATCGTTTTTTAAAAGAGTATCATCTAAATCAAAAACAATGTACATACCTAACTCCTATATACAATTATATTATACCATAATTATCTAGCTAATTCGGTCTCTTTACTAAAACCATATTCCCATTTAGAAAACATAAATAAGAATAGATATATAACTGAACTAATTAACCAAGTTATTGGATATGCGGTAAAGAGTGTTGATATCTCCGGATTAATATTAAGAGCAACTCTAATATAGACAACTCTAAATACACACCAAATAGATAACATTATTATCATTGGAATGAACGCTTTACCGGCTCCTCTTAGGATTGCCGCAATAGAGTGGCTAAATGCCAAAAGGAAATAGAATAAGCAGTCGACTTTTGCTTGAAGTGATGCGTAGTATATTACATTACTATCATCACTAAATAGTCTAGCAATAACTGGCATAAACATAAACATCATAAAGCCAACCATCTCAGCCAAAGCCATACTTGATAAAATTCCAAAGACGCTACCTCGCTTTGCACGAGTGTATTCTTTGGCCCCTAGATTTTGTCCAACGAATGTTGAAAGAGCCATTGTGAACGAATTTACAGGCAAAAATGCGAATCCTTCGACCTTTGAATAAGTTCCACAACCCGCCATCGCATCGCCACCAAAAGTATTGATGTTGGATTGTACAAAAACATTAGCTAAAGCGATAACCGAGTTTTGTACTCCCGATGGCAAACCATACTTAATTATCAGTTTTAAACAACTCTTATCAAATCTAATTTCATTTAATTTAACTTGATAAATCGTATCTTTTTTAACTAAAAAGTTAAAAGCCAAAATAGCACTTGTTATTTGGGAAATACATGTGGCAATAGCAGCACTACCAACGCCCCACTTAAATACCCCAACAAATAGTAAATCTAATAAAATATTTAAAGTTGATGAGAATACTAAATAAAGTAATGATCTTTTACTATTACCTAAGGCATTTAAGATACCATTTATAATGTTATACATTACAAAACCGATAGCACCTAAAAAGTAACATTGGAAATATCTTATCGAATTAGGTAAAACATCAGGGTCAGTTTTCATCAGTCTTAAGACAACTGGCGCCATAAAATATCCTAAAACGGTAAGTATTGCTCCCATTACAAGGCCTAATGCGATATCGGTAT
>LVBR01000057.1:2149-6886 GCA_001604495.1 Acholeplasmatales bacterium Tener_01
GAAAAAGCTATTAAAGAAGAATAATAGGTTTCCACTAGAAGCAACTGCTGCTAAAGCATTCTTCCCTAAAACATTCCCAACAATCAAAGAATCTACGGAGTTATAAAGTTGTTGGAAAAGGTTACTTAAAAATAAGGGAATGGCAAAGGCAACTATGACCTTAAAACTATTCCCCTTAGTCAAATCTTTTGTGTAAGTCATATTATTTACTATTATATTCTTTGATATATTCGTTTGCTAGAGTGTTGAAGTCACCTTTAGTTGATGTAGCAAAGTCTACCATTAATATTGGCATTTGGCTAAGCCACTTTTCAAAACGCTCTTTATCGCTTACTAATTCTTTATTGAATTTGGCAGCCATTTTAGTTAGGCTCCAACCAAATAAGCTACGAATAATCTTTTGGTTCATAATAAATGCTGTCTTTTGTGCTTGGTTAACTACAAATATTCCACTGTAGCCAAGATTCTTACAGTATTCATATTCACCATTTATGCCATCAATCATAGCGCTTGTTGAATTATTCTCATGCCAATATGATCTAATTGATTGATATACTCTATCATCTTGGTAATTAGCATTGCCATCACGGTAATAAAATTCACTAAACTTATCAGTCTTAGCTAATATTACAACACCACCGCCTGTTTTGTTTGCTGTGACTTTACCAACTGTTAAAGTATTTAAGCTATCAACCTTAGAATCATATCTAACAAAATCAATAATAGATTTATTATTAGTATTCTTTATTTCCTTCAAATGATCAACAAGTTTAATCCAATCTTCTTCACTAACATCAGTTCCAGATACTTCACTTGCGAAATAATCTTGAATATCTAAAATGATAAATTCTGATGGATGAGTTTCTAAGAAATCAATGATTGGAATTAGATAATAATCAAATGTGTTAGATATATAACCATGACATGTATAGAATTCTTTTTCAATTAGAGTGATTCTAGCATCAAAGTATCTAACGCCACTATATAACATATCAAAACTATTTCCTTCTTGAGCCTTAGAAAAACGAACAACGATTCCTTTAGCAAATCTATTAACAACACCGCTTACTACAATATCGTTTTGATTGCTATTGGCATCACTTAAGTACCCAATATCACCACTAAAAGCATCATGGGCTCCAAGCATTGCTACATCAGTTACAAGTTTATTATTATCGATATCACTCATAACAACATCGTATTCATTTTTTGATTTGTTTTTGGTGCAGGAAGCAGGAATAAACAATGTGGTAATAAGGAAAGCAACAATTATTGCCACAGTGTAAAGCACAACTTTTTTCATATTAACCTCACTAAACTAACTTCATTATTTCATCGATTGTTTGAAGTTTGTTTCGAACTGTCTTTTCTACTTTTCCATTAACTGTTTCAATTACAACGTCTTTTTCTTCTGGAAGCATACAATGGTGAACACCACGTTTACCATTCATACTGTTTTGATAACTTCCAGTTCCGATTAAACCGATATATACTTCGTCAGTATCTGGCATTAAGATATATCCTTCTTTATTGAAATATACATCATCACAGTCACAAGTAACACCAGCTAGGCGTACTTTTTTCTTATTTTTATCTAAATCATTAATGGCTTCAATCTTAATTGGTTCGCCTAATGCATACATTTCAGGTAAAGCAATAAGTAAGCTTCCATCTAAAACATACCAAGGATAAGAATCAGTTTCCTTCTTAGCAATTACTTTATAGATATTAACTGTTGAATCTTTTTGTGAATATTTACCATTTTCACTTAATAGATTAGGTTCTTTAACGTTAAACTTCTTAGCCTCTTTTTGTAATAAGCCAATTACATATTTTGCCCACTCTAAATAATCAAAATCATCACTAAGTGGTAGTGGAGTTCCTCCGCCCATGTCAAAGTTTACTACACTATTATAAAGTTTAGATGCTTTTACATAGTAGTTTTCAAATACTTTAACAAAATTCTTTTCGAACTTATCTTGTTCGTAATCAAATCCTCTTTGATGAAAATGGATTGTTGAAAGGATTAGTTTAGTATTCTTAATATCACTTAAGATATAATCAAATTCCTTATCAGTTAAACCAAAGCGATCATTTTGAGCTTCATTTTCGTGGCTATAAAGACTTGGAATATGAATTCTTAATCCAACATTTAGTTCTTTTTGGTATTTTTTAAGTCTTTCATATTCATCAAGTGAATCGATAATATCAATAACATTATCTTTTAATCCACTAATTCTTACGAATTCATCAAGATAGTCATCTTGTTTATATCCATTAAGTACTAAGTATTTATCAAATAAATCTTTGTTTTTCTCAAATAGTTTAATTGAGAATAATAAGTCGTAATAACTAGATGTTTCAAGTCCATCACCACTAATAAATGCTGTTTCTACTTCTTTTAAGCCGTAGTTTGCTTTATTAGCATTTAAATAGATAAACTTTCCACTATATCCTAATTCACCAATTGCTTTATCAAAGCAATTTTTTAATGTATCAACACGATACTTAATAACATCTAAGAATGTTATTTTCAAAGGAGTCTTATACTCCAAAGCCAAATCTAGTAAAGATGTGCCATTATAATAGATGGCACCGTTTTGTGTTAGTTCTAATTTCCCCATTATTGCCTTTATTAATTAATTATTTTTGTACCACACTTACCATCTAAGGCATCAAGTGCTTTTTCAATGGATGTGATGATTGCAATTCTATCTTTACCTTTTGAAACAAAATCGCAGCAAGCTTCTATTTTGGGTTTCATACTTCCGGCATGGAAATGTCCTTGCAAATTATATTCTTTCATTTCTAAAACCGTTACAACACCAAGTTCTTCCTCATTTGGCTTATTGAAGTTAATTTTACAACTATCAATAGCAGTTAATATCATCAAAATATCGGCATCAATATCATTAGCAAGTAGGCTTGATGCATAATCTTTATCAATAACCGCATCAATTCCTTGATATTCATCACCTCTTTTGACAACAGGAATTCCTCCTCCGCCACATGTTATTACAACATATCCAGATTCATTCATCTTTTTTATAGCATCCATCTCTAAAACCTTAACTGGTTTTGGAGAAGCAATAACTCTACGATATCCTCGTCCACTATCTTCTTTCATTACATAAGGCATCTTTTCAGCTTCTTCTTTTGAGTAAAAAGAACCAATTGGTTTTGTTGGAGAAAGAAAAGCACTGTCGTTTTCACTTACCTCAACTTCTGTAGTAATCGATACGACGTCTTTTTTAACATTCTCCTTTAATAATTCATTAACCAATGCGTTTTGTAAATGAAATCCGATGTATCCTTGACTCATAGCTCCGCACTCGCTAAATGGCATAGCATATACTTTAGGATTTACTTTTCCTCCTTCAGTGAAAGCAAGATTGATTAAACCAACTTGAGGCCCATTTCCGTGGGTTAATATTACATCGTATCCTCTTTTAATAATTGGAACGATATAGGTTGATGTAATTCTTGCCATCTCTTTTTGTTTTTCAGGAGTTTCTCCTAAAGCATTACCACCAAGGGCAATTACGACTCTCATTCTTTTACCATTGTTGCATAGATGACAGCTTTAATAGTATGTAATCTATTTTCTGCCTCATCAAATACAAGAGATCTTTCCCCTTCGAATACTTCTTCAGTAACTTCAAGTCCGTCAAGACCGAACTTTTCATATACTTCCATTCCAATCTTTGTTTCAAGATTATGGAATGATGGTAAGCAGTGAAGGAATATAGCATTTTTATCTGCCTTATCCATCAATGCTTTATTTACTTGATATGGTTTTAATAGTTTGATTCTTTCAGCCCAAACGCTGTCAGCTTCACCCATTGAAACCCATACGTCTGTCACAACAACATCAGCATCTTTGATACCTTCTTCGATACTTTCAGTTAAAGTAATCTTAGCACCAGTTTCTTTGCATACATTTTGGCACTTATTAACAAGTTCAGCTTCTGGCCAAAGTTCTTTTGGAGCAACAGCTCTAAAATCTAGACCCATTTTACTAGCACCAATCATTAAAGAATTGCCCATGTTATATCTAGCATCACCAAAATATGCCATTTTAATTCCTTTAAGATGACCAAAATGTTCTTTAATTGTCATTAGGTCAGCAAGAATTTGTGTAGGATGGAACTTTTCAGTCAATCCATTCCATACAGGAACACCAGAATATTTCGCTAAAGTCTCAACAGTTTCTTGTTTAAATCCACGATATTCAATACCATCGTACATTCTTCCTAAAACTCTTGCGGTATCTTTGATACTTTCTTTTTTACCCATTTGGCTTCCAGTAGGGCCAAGGTATGTAACTCCCATACCTAAATCATAACCACTAACCTCAAATGCACAACGAGTACGTGTAGAATCTTTTTCAAATAATAAGACAATATTTTTGCCTTTTAATACTTTAGTATCGATTCCTTTTTTCTTTTTATCTTTTAATTCAATCGCTAAATTGATTAAATAGTCGATTTCACTAGGACTATAGTCAAGTAGTGTTAATAAGTTTCTTCCATATAAGTTCATATTTCTTCCCTCTCTAAAGGCATACACATACATCTTGGTCCACCACGACCACGTGATAATTCACTTGATGGCACAGTATGTACCTTAATACCATTACTAATTAATACATTATTAGTAATATTATTTCTTTCATATACTATTACTTCACCAGGAGCAATCGCGATAGTATTGCTTCCATCACTCCATTGTTCACGG
>LVBR01000058.1 GCA_001604495.1 Acholeplasmatales bacterium Tener_01
AAACAAAATCAAAAATGCTGCGCATTTCAACACAAAATCCAAAGTGAATTTAATTTCAAGCTTCTTTTTTTCCATAATAATCTCCCTTTTTATAATATATATACAATTAATTATACACCAATATATTATACTCTAGTCAACTATTAAAAAATGAGAACGTATTTAACTGTTCTTTTAGGTAATATTAATAATAAGAAAATAAAGACATTTTTTAAAAAAAATGGTATAATACTAACAAGGTGTTTATTTATGAATAATACTAATAAATTCAAATTATCTCCTTTTCAGTTGATACTTTTGGGTTTTGCCTTATTGATATTACTGGGTTCATTAATATTAATGCTTCCAATATCAAGTAAAGATCGTAGCTGGACATCGTTTATTGATTCACTATTCACATCAACTTCTGCTGTTTGTGTTACCGGCCTTGTTGTGTTTGATACCGCAACTCATTGGTCTATATTTGGTCAAATCATCATTCTGATTTTGATTCAAATCGGTGGTTTAGGGGTTGTTGTTGTGGCGATGTCACTAGCAATATTCACAGGCAAAAAGATTGGTCTACTTGAAAGGGACACAATTAAAGAAGCAATATCAGCACCAGATATTGGTGGTGTTGTTAAGATGGTTAAGAAAATCGTCAAATACGTCTTTATCATCGAAGGAATTGGAACTGTCTTAATGCTTCCAGTTCTAATAAGAGATTTAGGTGCCAAAGGTATATGGTTTGCAATCTTCCATTCAATTTCTGCATTCTGTAATGCTGGCTTTGATATAATGGGGTCAACTGGGTATAGTTCTCTAACTGGTTATTCTGCAAGCATAATCATCAATATCGTTATAATGTCACTTATTATCATCGGTGGTATCGGATTCTTCGTTTGGAACGATATTGAAAAATTCAAATGGCGTTTTTCAAGATATCGTTTGCAATCTAAAGTTGTAATTATATTCACATTAATACTTATATTTGCTCCTGCAATTTATTTCTTTATTTGTGAATTTGGTGATAGAGCACTAGGAGAAAGAATTCTAGTATCCCTATTCCAATCAGTCACAACGAGAACTGCTGGTTTTAATACTGTCGACTTGCAAGCAATGACTCACTTTGGAGCTGCCCTAATGATTGGCTTAATGCTTATTGGTGGATCAAGTGGTTCTACTGCCGGTGGTATGAAAACAACAACATTTGCAGTCTTGTTCTTCTCTACAGTTTCTGTATTTAGAAGAAAGAAAGAAACAATCGTTTTAAAGAGACGAATTGATGATAGTATCGTAAGAAATGCCAGTGCAATATTTATCATGTATTTGACATTATTCTTATTATCTGGTGCCCTAATAAGCGCTATTGAAGGCTTGAAGCTTTCAACTTGCTTATTTGAAACCGCATCAGCAATCGGTACAGTTGGTCTATCCCTTGGAATAACATCAACATTATCAGTTCCTTCTAAGCTAATAATAATATTTTTGATGTATGTCGGTCGAGCTGGTGGATTAACATTTATCTATGCTACATTCAAATCAGCAAGGATTCAAGCAAACTACCCTTTAGAAAAAATCATGGTTGGATAAGGAGTATATATGAAAACTAAATCAGTTTTATTAATTGGACTTGGTAAATTTGGAACACAAATTGCTGAAGAATTATACAAATTAGGTCATCAAATTATGGTCGTTGACCAAAATGAAGATCGTGTAAATGATGCGATGAAGTTCGCCACAAACGGTCAAATCGGTAATAGTACTAATGTTGATTTCTTAAAATCTCTTGGTATTAATGATTTCGATTTCTGTATCGTTAGTATTGGTGGAGACTTCCAATCATCACTTGAAACAACTTGTTCACTAAAAGAACTTGGAGCTAAAATTGTCATCTCAAGAGCCGAAAGCGATGGCCAAGCAAAATTCTTGCTACGTAATGGTGCCGATGAAGTTGTTTACCCTGAAAAGCAACTTGCCACATGGATGGCAATCAAATACAGCAGTGAACACATTCTTGACTACATTGAAATCGATGATTCTTGTAGCATCTTAGAAGTTACAATTCCAAAAGAATGGATTGGTAAATCAGTAAGACAAATCGATATTCGTAATAAATACGAAATCAATATTATCGCACTAAAGAAGAATAAGAAAGCAATCGCTAACTTCTCTCCTGATATGAAGCTAACATCTGATTACACAATGTTAGTATTTGGCGAATATAAAAAGATTAAAAAATGTTTTGGAATTTAATGGAGACACTATGAAAAACTTAGATTTTTTAAAGAAAATGTTAGAAGTTCCTTCTCCAAGTGGAAGTGAATTTGAAATCCAAAAGCTTATTATTAATGAAATGAAAGATTATGATGATAAAGTATTCACTCATCATAACTTAAATGTTGTTCATGCCATTAACACTAATAGTAAAGTAAAAGTATTGCTAAGTGGTCACGTTGATGAAATCAGTTTAATTGTTGAAGAGATTAGAGAAAATGGTACTATTAGAGTTTGTGCAAATGGTGGTATTAGACCTTATTGTTATATTGGTCAACATATCAATGTAATTCACAAAGACTTTAATGGTAAAATCACTAAAGTTCCTGGAATCGTTACATATTTACCTGAAATGCAAAAAGGAATTGAAACTAAGAACCTTATTATTGATTTAGGTTACGATAAGAAGGAAGATACTGAAAAAGTAGTTACAATCGGTGATCCAATTATCCACGAATCAACTTACAAAGAACTTGCAAACAATCGTTTCTGTGCTCGTGCTTTAGATGATAGACTAGGTGCTTTTATTTGCTTAGAAGCAATGAAGCGCGTTAAAGAAAAAGGCGGAAAGAATGGCGTTTATGTTTCAACAACAGTTGGTGAAGAAACAACATACCGTGGAGCATTAGCTGCAGCTGATAATATTAAACCTACTTGTGCTATCATCGTCGATGTAACTTATGCATCAGATATCAATTATCGTGAAAACTTAACTAATCCAGTAGCTTTAGGAAAGGGCCCAGCTCTTACACGTGGTGGATCAATTAACGATAGACTTGAACAAATCGTGTTAAATGCTGCAAACAAACTAAGTATTAAGACTCAATTTGAAGTAGCATCAAGTAGAACATACACTGACTTAGATGGTATCTTTACTTCTCAAGGTGGAATCCCTTCATATTTAATCAGTATTCCACTAAGATACATGCACTCTGCAGTTGAAGTTTGTGACTTAAAAGATGTTGAAGAAATAATCCAATTAATCACTCAAGTAATTCTTGATATTAAGGAAGATGAAACATTCAACCTATTCGATAAATAAAAGTTAAAGACCTTTAAAAAAGGTCTTTTTTTTGGTATAATACTTTGTGAGGAAAAAACTATGGGTGAGAAAAAGAAAATACAAAATACAATAGATGATTTCAAAAAATTCATGAATCGCGGAAATATCCTAGATTTAGCTACTGGTATTATTGTAGGTACAGCCTTCACAGCAATCGTTAACTCTTTAGTTAAAGATATCATAATGCCACTTATTAGCACTGCCATGAAGTTCGATTTAACTAGTGCTAAATGGATTTTACGTGAAGCAGTTATTGATGAAGCAACTGAAGAAGTTTTAGTTACTGAAATAAGCCTTAATTATGGTAATTTCATTCAAAGTCTTCTTAACTTCTTCTTTATAGCTCTTGCGGTATATCTTACAATAAACATCATCAAATGGATTAGAAAAGGCTATATCCGTAGTGAAATCAAATACATCAAGAAGCTTAAAAAGAAACATCCGGAATTTTTTGATGAAGAAGATGAATTTGGAACTTTGCTTTATGAAAAACTAAAAGCTAAGCATCCAGAATACTTCCAAGAAGAAATCAATGCGGAAATAGAAAAGAGACGTCATGAAGTACTAGTTGAACCAACTGAAATAGAAATCAATAATGCACTACTTACTAGACTTAATGAAAACATTGAAAAATTAATTGACGAAAAGGAAAATAAAGACCCAAATACTAAATAGTATTTAGGTCCTTTTTTATTTTAGCCAAAAATTAATGGCATCATATAAATACATATTCCATGAATCTTCATGATGAATAAGTTTCTTGTTATGCTCGATTTTAATATGATCACTATCAAAGCCAATTTCTTTCATATACTCAAATGTATAAAATGTTGATTTAATGAATTTTCTTTCAAATCCCTTTCCACCAACAAAGAAATAAAACTTCGAATCTAGCTTCATCATTAAATTTAGGCTATCTAAAATTTCTTTCCAACGCTTTTTAGTGTATAGCAAAAATGCTGGTGAAAAGTCCAAAGAAAAGCCAAATGTATCATTATACTTTGCTCCACCGTAAAAAGCCATTAAACCGCCCATTGATGAACCGGCGATTGCGGTATTAGCTTTATCAGTTAAAGTATAAAACTCCTTATCGATTATTGGTTTTAAATCGCTAACTATAAAAGAAACAAATATATCAGCTAAAGGCTTTTTAACTCCGCCTCTATCAGTAGCATATGGAGAAAGTTCTTCTTCCCTAGTTTGATCTTCTTTTGGAGAATCGATTCCAACTGCTATAAATGACTTCTTCTTATCTAAATAAAATGAATGTGCAACTTTATCTAAGCCCCAATCACCAAATGCAGTTAAATACTTATTAACTAAATTTTGACCATCTGAAAAATAAATAACTGGATAGCACTTATTACTATCATTAAAATCATATTCTTCTGGAAGCCACACTCTAACATTCCTTTTACTGCTAGAAAATGGGACATCCATTAATGCCTTGTAATATGTCCCATATTCCATAGTTGTTTGACTATCATCTAGTTCAAAACAACCTATTATTCTTTTTATATCCATAATTAATTCTTATATCCCCAAACAACACTTGCTCCACCTTGGCCTAGGAAGTTTTCATCCCATTCACTAGGACGGCTACTTGCCACTACATAA
>LVBR01000059.1 GCA_001604495.1 Acholeplasmatales bacterium Tener_01
AATCTTTCATTTATTATTTCTCCTCTCTTTTTTAAAATAAAAAACCTTATATATTTTATCATAAAGACTATTTAAAGTAAATAGACGATAAAACTATTTAAAGCATTTTCATAAAAAATAAAAAAAAGGCACATCTAAATGTGCCTAGTTTAATTATAGTTTAGGACCAGCCTTAACAAGTGCTTTACCAGCTTGATTAGTTTCGTATTTAGCAAAGTTCTTGATGAATCTAGATGCTAAATCTTTAGCTTTTTCATCCCAAGCTTTTGGATCAGCGTATGTATCACGAGGGTCAAGGATGTTTGTTGCAACACCTTCTAAAACTGTAGGAACTTCTAAATCAAAGTAAGGGATCTTCTTTGTTGGAGCATTGTTGATAGCACCGTTTAAAATAGCATCGATGATTCCACGAGTATCTTTGATTGAAATTCTCTTACCTGTTCCGTTCCAACCAGTGTTAACTAAGTAAGCTTTAGCGCCACTTAATTCCATTCTCTTAACTAATTCTTCAGCATATTTAGTTGGATGTAATTCCAAGAATGCTTGACCGAAGCATGCAGAGAATGTTGGAGTAGGTTCAGTAATTCCACGTTCAGTACCTGCAAGTTTTGCAGTAAATCCACTTAAGAAGTAATATTTAGTTTGCTCAGGAGTTAGAATTGAAACAGGAGGCAATACTCCAAAAGCATCAGCGCTTAGGAAGATAACGTTCTTAGCACTTGGTGCACTACTTACTGGACGAACGATGTTTTGAATATGATCGATTGGGTAGCTAACACGTGTGTTTTCAGTAACGCTCTTGTCAGCAAAATCAATCTTACCATTCTTATCAACAGTAACATTTTCTAATAATGCATTTCTCTTAATTGCATTGTAGATATCAGGTTCACTTTCTTTATCTAGATTGATAACTTTAGCATAGCATCCACCTTCGAAGTTGAATACGCCTTTGTCGTCCCATCCGTGTTCATCATCACCAATTAATAATCTCTTAGGATCTGTTGATAATGTAGTTTTACCAGTTCCAGATAGACCAAAGAAAATAGCTGTATTTTCACCATTCATATCAGTGTTAGCTGAGCAGTGCATTGAAGCAATACCTTGAAGAGGAAGATAGTAGTTCATCATACTAAACATTCCTTTCTTCATTTCGCCACCATACCAAGTATTTAAAATAACTTGTTCACGGCTTGTGATATTGAATGCAACACAAGTTTCACTATTTAATCCAAGTTCTTTGAAGTTATCAACTTTTGCTTTACTTGCAGTATAGATTACAAAGTTAGGTTCAAAGTTTTCTTCTTCTTCCTTAGAAGGCTTAATAAACATGTTTCTAACAAAGTGAGCTTGCCAAGCAACTTCCATAATAAAACGAATTGCCATTCTTGTGTCTTTGTTAGCGCCACAGAATGCATCAACTACGTATAGTTTCTTGTTAGATAATTCTTTTTGAGCAAGTTTTTTAACTTCACTCCAAACTTCTTCGCTCATTGGATGATTATCATTCTTATATTCATCAGTAGTCCACCAAACAGTGTCCTTGCTGTTTTTATCCATAACGATATATTTGTCCTTAGGGCTACGACCAGTGTAAACACCTGTCATTACATTTACAGCACCAAGTTCAGTTTCAACACCTTTGTCAAAACCTTCTAGCTTAGGATCCATTTCATCTTTATAAAGTGATTCATAAGATGGATTGTAGATAATCTCCTTTACGCCATTAATTCCGTACTTTGTTAAATCAATTTTCTTCATAAATACCTCCATAATGTGATATAACACCAAATTTTTCCATTTATATATTATATCAAAAAATGTCAAAAGTCAACTTATACGCACCCTATTAATACATGTTAATATACAATACATGTGAGACTTTCTGTAAATAACACTTAGTATTTAAAAAGTGATTCATTTCCTTTATAATTCTAAGTGACAAAAAATAAAACAGAAAGGAAACAAATCACTATGAATATTATACGATATATTCCTCACGAATTAAAGACAAGATTTTATGCTTGCCTAACTTATTCTAATCGAAAGGTCAATCATTATACTCTTAAAGATGTTTTAAGATTGTATCACATATCTAAAGCTTCTCTCATGCGCTGGATGAAACGCTTTGATGGGACTATAGAGTCTTTAATGGATAAACCTAAAAGACCTAAGACTCCTCATCCAAACGCTCATACAGCCGAAGAGATAAAGCATATTTTTGATTTGCTTAAAAGAAATCCTAATATTGGTCTATGTGAATTATATGGCAAATTAAAACGAAATTATGCTTATTCTCGTCATCCTGCTTCTTTATTCCGTTTTTTAAGAAAGAACGGTGTTTTCATTGAACCAGAACATAAAAAGACAAAACACGTGAACAAACCTTATGACACACCTAAAAATATAGGTGAAAAGATGCAATTAGACGTCAAATATGTCCCAGAATCTTGTTATGCAGGTAAAGATGGACAAAAGTTCTACCAGTACACAATTATTGATGAGGCCTCAAGAGAAAGGTTCATCTATGCATATAAATCTCAAGATTCCTTCTCTACTGTTGATTTCACCATTAGAGCTATTATTTACTTCGGTTATATCCCTAAAGTAATCCAAACAGATAATGGCTTTGAATTCACTAATAATCGTGAAAAGAAAGATTTAACTCTTCATCTTTTTGATCAACTTTGTGACGAATTAAATATTTATCATCACAAAATCAAACCTAGAACTCCTAGACACAATGGTAAAGTTGAACGTAGCCATAGGAATGATCAAAAGAGATTCTATTCTAAGATGAGTTTTTTTGATTTAGATGATCTAAACAAGCAAATGAGAGCTTATCTGAGAAGATCAAATGATATTCCTTCTATTTCTCTATCTTGGCTTTCTCCTAACGAGAAGAGAGCATCTTTGACTGATTTTAAGCACAACATCAAATCTATTTTGCCTGTTTTTAATAAACAACTTTTCAATACTTTAGTTAATCATTAATATCTAGTATTAACATATATTTTAAATACTATCATATATGTTATTATTTAATACACTTTTTAGTCTCACATCATTTACAAACTAACAAAAAGAAAAGTCACATTTTAAAATGTGACTACTTTCTACTCATTGTTCCATTAATTGTGACTTCTTTAAAAGAATATCCATATTGAAGTGTTAATACCAATTTAAATGTCGTGTAAGTTTCAATTAACTCTTTAATCTCATATATTTTATAATCACTACTTAAAGCATTTCTAATCTTTGATGTTACTACTTCAGTTATATGATTGTAATCAACATCTTTGAATTCAATATTATTGATAACTTCTATTCCTCTCTCGATTGGATCAACAGTTCCATATTTTGTTGATAAATCTAATACTTCAAATGGATTATTTGCTCCATTATATGCAGATTCATATATTATCTTTAAATATTCCTTAGGTAATACTCCAATAGTATTATCTATTGAAGTTATTTTTTCGAGTTCATGATAATCAACATGATAATCATCTCTAAAAATCTCTTTCATAATAACTTCAGCCATTGTAATTGATACAATGTAACGACCAACATATGGTGACATATGAACAGTATCGCGCTGTAATCCCTTTATGATATAGTCATTTTTCTCATTTACTGTTCCGTTTAGTTTATATTCTAAATCATTTAAGTAAGTAGTTCTTGCTGTTTCTATGGATGTTGCAACCATGGAAACAAAGTCTACGCCGGGATCAACTAAGAATACATCATTAGTTCTTTGATAAATGCTTTCCATAGAGGCCGTAGCTACCACAATCCTCCAATGAACATAAACTCCGACTTTAGCATTAATAGCATATCTATGAATAAAACTAACTAAATAATTGAGATTATTCTTAATAGACTCGTTCACTGTTTCACTAATTGTATGAGTTTCATAGTAATATGGTTGTACTGTTATGACATCCCAATCATATTTTTCTAGTACCTCACTTAGATTACTAAGTCTTACTCTACTATAAGCACATTTTTCAAAGTCATATTCATAATAACCAAACGTATTATTCAAAGGATCTTGGGTTTCTTTATCCATATAGATTTTACTCGTTACATCAAAGTCGCTTCTTCCATCTTCTCTTTTACAAATATTGCTGTAAAAGCCGACTCCACGTCCTCCTTCAAGGCAAAATGCAAGCTTAACATCACTAAAATCAAGTATTCCATAAGATGCTAAAACTTCAGGAAAATGTACCATTAGGTCATTTGTGAATGAATTCCCAATTGCAAGATAGTATAGTGAATTAATCCCTTCAAACTTGACATTATTAAGGTAACAATAGTCACTAGCATAGCTAACTCTTCTTGCTTTGATTGTTTGAGTATCGCTAAATGCTTTATCACCAATTTCTTTAACTTCAGTTGGTACACTTATATATTTTGTATCTATGTTAATAAACGCGCATTCTGCAATAGCAGTAATATTTGTATCAATGACTATTTCATCTACACTAATATCACCAAATACCAAATACAAATCAGATGGAACTTCACCACTACCAACTAAGTATAGAATATCTCCATCAATATAATAATAGATATCACTATTAACTATTCCGCCTTCATATTTAATATTATTAATTTCGATTCTTTTATTAAATATTTTATGGCAATCAAGACATTCAGTGTATCTAATTATTATATCTTTATAGTTTTCTTCTACTTCTTTGGTGTTTATATGGTTATTAGGGTCAAGTGGCTTTTCTTCTTTATATTCCTTACCACAATTACTACATTTATATTCTATATAACCATTTATACTACATGTTGATTTTTCTTCATTAACTACTTCGTAGCGATGTTCAAGTGCTGGTGGCATTTCTAAAGTGAAAGTATCACCGCACCTTGAGCAAGTGTAGACTACTACTCCCCAATGTTCACATGAGCCAACGTAACTGGTTGAAACGTAATCATGTCCAAGGGGAGCGATAGTGATATCATCTATCTCATTTTTGTTAATATCATAATACTTGCCATTAACTTCATAATGGCTAATTGTTCCTTCTTTAGTACATGTTGGGGCAACTTCACCAATTAAAGGTCCATAATCAATTTTTTCATTTTGATTATTTTCTTCAATTACAACTTTTTTGCATCCACAAAATAGTAGTATTAATAATATCAATATGTATTTAGATAATTTCTTCATACAATTCACCCAATATTATTATACACCTAAAATAAAAAATATGGGTATTAACCCCATATTTTTAATCCCACTTTTCAGTAGTCCAATCGATTAACTCAAAAGTGATTTTCATACCATCTCTTAGTTCTACTGATGAAATACCCACTAATGAAATTTCATCATCAACAGATAATCTCCAGTAATAGTTTTCACCTACAGTGGATGCTTCAATGTCACATACACCTGTTACATAGAAACCATATTCTGTTACATTACCATTTAATTTGACTTTTCTGTCAGCTTTTAGTAAATCAACTAAGTTGTCTCCTTTTTCAAATGAAATTGTCTTATCTAAAATAGTTGAACCTTTTTCGTTCACAACAACAATTTCAAATTTACCAGAGCCATCAGCTTTTTTACCACACGCACTTAGTGAAAATACTGCAAAAACGGCAATTA
>LVBR01000060.1 GCA_001604495.1 Acholeplasmatales bacterium Tener_01
ATTAATTATTTAATTAATTTTAGGCAAAATAAAAAGGCTCATACGAGCCAATTTATATAATTATTTATTTTCTAAGATTTTAACGATGTCGCCAACTGTACGAATGCCTTGTGCAACTTCATCACTAACTTCAACTCCGAATTCATCTTCTAAAGCCATGATAAGTTCAACTGCGTCTAAACTATCAGCGCCAAGATCTTCAGCAAGACGACTTTCTAAAGAGATCTTTGCTTCATCGATACTTAATTCTTCAGCAATTAGCTTTCTAACTTTTTCAAAATACATTATTTTTCCTCCACTTTATTAGTATTTATTAAGTCTAATGGCAATACAAATTTAATTGCATTAGGTATTGCTTCTATTGTTACATCTTTTGTGAAAAAGATTTCGCCATCTAAAGAATATGGCCATTCTTTATCAATTTCGATTCTTACTTTTTGTCCTTTTTTATAGATGATATAATCGTATGCTTTAGATTCTTTATTGATATGATTACCAATCTTATAGTCTTTGATAAGACCTAAGAATTTAGTTTTCTTAATATCTTTAACCATACAGAAGTCAAGTAATCCATCATTAACGATAGCATTTGGAGCACATAGGTAGCCACCACCATAGTATTTACCATTCATTACAGCACCAAGTATTGCTACGCCTTCAAAGACAACTTCATCATCGACAGTGATTTTATAATTACTTCTTATTTTTCCTAAGAAAGCACTTAATACTCCGATATCATAAGCAAACTTTCCACTGACAAGTGGCCATCTTTTGATTTTAGCTTGCTTAACAACAACGTTAGCATCAAATCCAATATTGAATTCGTTGACAGCGATTTTGTCTCCAACCTTGACTAAATCAATGTATTGACATCGTCCTTCAACAAGATTCTTTATACTCTTAAAGGCTTCAACACTTTTAGCATCATAGTACTTTAAGAAGTCGTTACCACTACCACTTGGATAAACTGCTAGTTCAGCGTTCTGGAAACCTTGCATTCCTTGAGCTACTTCTTGCATTGTTCCATCGCCACCACAAGCATAAATTCTAATTTCTGTGTCTTGGTGTTTATTTAAATAATCTTTAACATAATCTGTCGCATCACCCTTAGCTTTAGTGACATAGAAATCATATTCACTCTCTTTTAAGACACCGAGTATCTCTTCTTGAATATCAGTTGATGAATTTCTAACGCCGGCTTTGGGATTGACAATAAACAAGTGTCTCATTTCACATCACCTATTCTATTATAACAAAAATACAAATCAAACACAAAAGATAATTATTTATAATAACACTGTTATTTACTCAATTATAAATACTTTGTGTAATTTTTACTTCTCATATGGAGGGATCATAGTTAATTCAACACGGTTTTTAAGCAAATTAACACTGACAACCCATACTTTAACAATATCACCAACACTTACTAAATCTAGTGGGTGTTTAATGAACTTCTTGCTCATTCTTGATAAGTGTACTAATCCATCTTCATGAACGCCACAATCAACAAAGGCACCAAAGTCAACAACATTACGAACAGTTCCTTGTAATTCCATTCCTGGTTTTAAGTCTTCTAAGCTTAATACGTCAGTTCTTAAAACTGGTTTATCAAATTTATCACGTGGGTCACGAAGAGGTGAAACGAAAGCATCTAAAATATCATTAAATGTATATTCACCAACATCGAATTGCTTGATAAATTCTTTACGATTAAGTTTATTGATCTTACTAACTAATTCGCTAGTTCCAATATCATTCTTAGTAAAGCCTAGTTTTGCTAGTATTTCTTCAGCAATCTTATAGCTTTCTGGGTGAATTGAAGTCATATCAAGTTTTTCAGTTCCATTAGGAATACGTAAGAAACCGATACATTGTTCTAATGTCTTGTCTCCAAGTCCTTTAATCTTTAGATCTTCTCTACTCTTAAACTCACCATTAGCATCACGGTAGTCAACCAAAAGTTTAGCAGTCTTACTATTTAGGCCACTTACTCTAGTTAAAAGTGGGATAGATGCACTATTGATATTAACACCAACGCTATTAACAGCAGTTGAAACGACGAAATCAAGTGAATCGCTTAACTTAGATTGAGTAACATCATATTGATATTGACCAACACCGATTGATTTAGGATCAATTTTAACAAGTTCGCTTAGTGGGTCTTGAAGTCTACGAGCGATTGATACGGCACTACGTTCTTCAACAGCGAAATCAGGGAATTCTTTTCTTGCAAGTTCACTTGCTGAATAAACTGAAGCACCAGCTTCACTTACAATGATATAACTTAAGTTCTTCTTGTTGATTTGTTTGATGCAATCGATAATGAAACTTTCAGTTTCACGGCTAGCTGTACCGTTACCAATAGCGATTACTTCAACATCATATTTATCAACTAATTTATGAACTGTATCAATGTCATGTTGTTTTTCTTCTTCAGTAATATTGTTCTTTGTTGGGAAGATTTTACCTTTTTCAAGGAATTTACCTGTTGCATCAACAACTGCTAATTTACATCCAGTTCTAAATGCAGGGTCAACACCTAAAACAACTTTACCCTTCATTGGAGGAGTAAGTAAGTAACTACGTAAGTTTTCACTGAAGATCTTAATAGCTTGTTCTTCAGCTAAATCACTTAATTCACTACGTACTTCTCTTTCAATAGAAGTCTTTATTAATCTCTTGTAAGCATCTTCAATTGCTTCTTTAACGCAAGGAGCAGTAAATGATGCTTCATTTTTAACAACGTTACGGTTTAAGAATCTAATTACTCTATCGTAATCTTCTTCAATTACAACCTTTAAAACTTTTTCTTTTTCACCACGGTCGATAGCTAGGACTCTGTGATGACGGATTGTTGAAAGAGGTTCATGATAATCATAATACATTTCATAAACCTTAGTAGGGTCTAGTGATTCATCCTTTACTGAAGTAACTAAAACACCACTACGATTGAATAATGATCTAATCCATTTACGGTATTTAGCCTCATCACTTACAATTTCAGCGATGATGTCTTCAGCACCTTGAATCGCATCTTTAACAGTTTTAACAACTGTTCCTTCTTTTTCTTGTTCTTCAGTTGGGTTAACTGTTACATATTTAGCAGCTTCTTCAAGTAAATTTCCTTCCATTGGGAAACTTAACATATAGTTAGCAAGAGGTTCCAATCCTTTTTTCTTAGCATCAGTTGCTCTTGTCTTTTTCTTTTCCTTGAATGGACGATAAATATCTTCAAGTTCACTCAACTTGTTAGAATTAACGATTTGTTCTTTTAATTCTTCAGTCAACTTACCTTTTTCTTCGATAAGTCTCATAATATCTTCTTTTCTTACAGCAAGCTTTTGGCCATAATCCCATTCAGTGTAAATAGCTCTGATTTGTTCTTCATCCAAACCACCAGTAACTTCTTTACGATAACGGGCGATAAAAGGAACTGTTCCACCTTCTTCGATAAGTTTTAAAACAGCTTTTATTTGACTAACTTTTACGTTTAAATCGCTTGCTATTTGATTTAATAATTGTTCATTGATATAAGTATTTTCAGCCATTAATACAACCTCCATAACATACTTTTTTTACCATATTATTATACTATTTTTAGCATAATTATTCAATTGTTTTAAAAACCTTTTTTTGATAAAAAGTGACAAAAATGGAACATAAACATATTTTATGCTCCATTTCATTTATTTCTCAAAAACGTTGACAAAAACACCATATAACTTGTTGTTATCTACTGAGAAATCAACAAGTATAAAGTCATCTTTAATGCCACTAGCATTAATTGCAGCTTGAATCTTTTCTTTAGTAATCATGAAATTC
>LVBR01000061.1 GCA_001604495.1 Acholeplasmatales bacterium Tener_01
AAAAAAAATATAAAATATGATATCATTTTTACGAGGTATTTATATGAAAAAGAGTCAAATAGCACTAATAATATTGTCAATTTTGTTTATAATCAACGAAATCATAAATATCACCTATACTACAGTTAAATTCTATAACATTATCTTACTCGGAGTTATTTTTATTCCATTCTTTGCGATGATTTGTTTTACAAACTCTAAACTTGGTTTTATTGCAGCATTAGGATTCTGTGTAGTTCGTGTTTTATATAATGGGTATTATGGGGTTATATTATTAACCATAATTGAACCAGCAGCAAATAATATCTTATCAATTTTAACTTCGTTTGGTGAAGTTATGTTAGATGTCTGTTCAAATGTCTTATTGTTTATAGCGATCATTTATGCAATGTTTGAGAAGAATAATAAAACAATTAGTCTTGTTGCGGTTATTGTAACTGCGGTTGTTTTAACCATCGAAATAGTGTCTTTTATAAGAACATATATTATATTAAATGAAATAAAACTAGCAGTTGCGATATTTACTTCATTTATTAGTAATGTATTATTAACTATAATTCTTGCTGTATTTTTGTTACATGTCAACGCTAAACAAAAAGAAGCTTTAGAAAAAGTTGAAATGGATGAGGCTTTGTGATATCATATTTAAAGAAAAAAACGAGGAAAAAAATATGACTAGAAAAATAATAACAATTGTATTATCAATACTATTACCAATAATTGGCGGTGCATGCGTTGTTTGGTATGCTGCTAGCGTAAGATATAATCCTGAAGCTAATTCAGAAGTGGCAAGTGAATTCTATTACAACCTAAATAAAGGTGTAATCACATGCGAAGGAAGAATTAAAAACTATCGTATGATGGAAAACTACTACTATTCAGAAGATCCACTTGTAAAGAAGGATTATACAAATGGTGATGGTGAAAGATTATTCACATTAGAAATATATAGAAATCTTTGTTCTTATCAACCAAGTGCACAAGTAGAAAGAACTTGGAAAGTAATGTTTGAAGTATTTCTATACAATGTTAATTATGAACTTGTTAGAGATTATTTCTATTTGGATGATATGAGTATTATTGAAAATGCTGGAAATCCAACATTTAAGATTACTTTCACACCAACAAATGGCAAAGACCCATTCACTCTAAAATTATCTAATAGAAGTAATGTTCAAATTCCTGACTACAATTCAGTTCCTGAATATGCAGATAAGAATACAAAGACACGTAACTTCTTACAATCAATGGTTGTTCGTGAATATGAAACTACTGCAACCCTTTCAACGTTCTCAAATGATGCTAATTTTGCAGTTACCGCATCATACACAGTAACAAATGCCGATAACACCACTACAGAAATTAATCAAAATGGTTCTTTAGCTAGCGATTATATTGAAGATTTCAGACATAAAGGTGAAGAATTCGATACAAGCGACTTCTTACCAGGATTTAGACAACCAAGTGTCAAAGATACATATAAGAATGCTGGATACTACAAGTGGATAGCTAAACGCTTCTTGTGGTGGGAATTCTTAATTGGTTTTGCACTTGTTGGAGTTATAACTGTAACATACGATATCGTTTATTTTAGCCAAGCTAAACAAGATAATGAAAAAGAGCAAGGCAAAAAGAAAAATAAGAAGGTTGCCTAAGCAATCTTCTTTTATCTTTTAATTGGAGAGTAATATGAATATAGAAGAAATGGAAAGAGCCCTTATAAAAAGATATAGGCATAAACTTTATACTCCTTTTTGTAAAGCAATCGGTGATTATGATTTAATTCAACCAAATGACAAGATTGCTGTATGCATGAGCGGAGGTAAAGACTCTTTTGTTATGGCTAAATTATTCCAAGAATTAAAGAGACATGGTAAAATTCCTTTTGAAGTAGAATATTTAGTTATGAATCCTGGGTATAATGAGGAAAACTTAAACAGTTTGAAAGAGAATGCCAAGAAAATGGGCATCGATATTAAAATTAAAGAATCTAATATCTTTAGAGTAAGTAGCTTACTCGGTGAAGGACAACCTTGTTACTTATGTGCAAAGATGCGAAGAGGCTTTTTGTATGATTTTGCTAAAGAGGAAGGCTGCAATAAGATAGCTTTAGGCCATCATTTTAATGATGTTATAGAAACAACACTATTAAATGTCTTTTATGCAGGTACATTTAAAACAATGGTTCCTAAACTTAAATCAACTAATCATCCAGGAATGGAACTTATTAGACCGATGGTTTATGTTGAAGAAAATAGTATTAAAAACTATATTGAATATTGTGAAATAAAACCAATGGGTTGTGGATGTAGTGTTGCTAGTGGCGAACTACCATCAAAACGAAAAGAGATTAAAGAATTTGTTGCGAAGATGAAGAAAGAATTTAAAGATTTTGATAAATCAGTTTTTTCTGCTGGCGAAAATGTCAATCTTAATTGTGTGACTGGATGGTATTTCAAAGACAAAAAACACAGTTTTTTAGAATATTACGACGACGACAGTGAGCAATAAATAAATATTGCTTGAGTAAAATGATAAATTATGATATAATAACTTGGCTAAAAAAGATAAACAGGAGGAAAATATGGCAAAAAAATATGTTTACCAATTTAAAGATGCTTATGGACTAGGAAAAGAATTACTTGGTGGTAAGGGTGCTGGTCTAGCTGAAATGACACACATTGGTGTTCCAATCCCTCAAGGATTCACTATCACAACTGAAGCATGTACTTTATACTATGATGAAGGAAAGAAATTACCAGAATATGTTATCGAAGATATTTTCAATAACATTAAATTAGTTGAAAAAGACACTGGTAAGAATTTCGGTGGCGATAAGAACCCACTACTTGTTTCTGTTCGTTCTGGTGCAAGAGTATCAATGCCTGGTATGATGGATACAATTTTAAATCTAGGATTAAATGACAAGACTGTTGAAGTTTTAGCAAAAGAAACTTCTAATGAAAGATTTGCATATGACAGTTATCGTCGTTTCATCTTAATGTTCACTAACATCGCAAAAGGTCATCCAAGAACAGAAATGGATAAGATGTTAGAACAATTAAAGGAAGAAAAAGGATATAAACTAGATACAGAAGTAACTGCTAATGAATTAAAAGAATTAGTTAAGAAATATAAAGAATATTATAAGAACGTATTTGGTGAAGAATTCCCAACTGACCCTAAAGATCAATTAATCGAAGCTGTTAAGGCAGTATTCAGATCATGGGATAACCCAAGAGCAAACGTTTATCGTATGATGAACGGTATCCCTTATTCTTGGGGAACTGCTGTTAACGTTCAATCAATGGCATTTGGTAACAAAGGCGAAACTTCAGGAACTGGTGTTGCATTCTCACGTGACCCTGGAACTGGTGAAAAAGTTGTTTCTGCCGAATATTTACCAAACGCTCAAGGTGAAGATGTTGTAGCTGGTATCAGAACTCCACTTCACATTGATGAATTAAAGAGACGTATGCCTGGTGTTTATGAGCAATTCATGACTACAATCAAGAAAATGGAAGCTCATTACAGAGATATGCAAGATATGGAATTTACTGTTGAAGATGGAAAACTTTACTTCTTACAAACTCGTAATGGTAAGAGAACTCCTGCTGCAGCATTAAAGATGGCTTGCGATATGGTTGATGAAGGATTAATTACAACTGATGAAGCTGTATTAAGAATTGACCCTGTTTCATTTGATAAATTATTATTACCTGCATTCGATAAAGAAGAATTAGACAAGGCTACTCCTGTTGCTACAGGCCTTGCAGCTGGACCTGGTGCTGGTACTGGTAAACTTGCATTCACTGCTGAAGAAGCTGAAGCAAGACATGCTAAGGGAGAAAAAGTTGTTTTAGTACGTGCTGAAACTTCTCCTGAAGACATTATCGGTATGGTTGCTAGTGAAGGTATCTTAACTATGCGTGGTGGTATGACATCTCATGCAGCTGTAGTTGCTCGTGGAATGGGTAAATGCTGTGTTTGTGGATGCTCACAAGCTTTAATCGATGAAGAAAACAAGACTGTTACAATTAATGGTGTTGTTTATGGTGAAAATGATACATTCTCAATCGATGGATCAACTGGTAAAGTTTATGTTGGATCAATCAAGACTGTTAACCCTGACTTATCAAGTGGATACTTTGGAAGATTAATGGGTTGGGTTGATGCCGCTCGTAGATTAAAAGTTAGAACAAATGCTGATACTCCAAAAGATGCTAAACAAGCAAGAGAATTTGGAGCAGAAGGTATTGGTCTATGCCGTACAGAACATATGTTCTTTGATAAAGATAGAATCTTCTCAATGAGAAAGATGATTTTAGCTGATACTGTTGAAGAAAGAAAAGCTGCATTAGCTGAACTTGAACCAATGCAACAAGCTGACTTCGAAGCTTTATATGAAATCATGGATGAGATGAATGTAAATGTTCGTTTACTTGACCCTCCTCTACATGAATTCTTACCTCAAGAAGAAGATAAGATTGAAGAATTAGCTCAAGCTACAGGTAAGACTGTAGAACAAATCAAGGCAAGATGCGAAGAATTACAAGAATTCAACCCAATGATGGGTCATCGTGGATGCCGTTTAGCTGTTTCTTATCCAGAAATCTGTGAAATGCAAACAACTGCAATCATCAAAGCTGCTATCAATGTTCAAAGAAAGACTAAGAAAGCAGTTACTCCTGAAATTATGGTTCCACTAGTACTTGAAGCTAGAGAACTTAAGTTCGTTAAGAACATCATCTGCCAAACAGCTGATAAATTAATCAAGGATGCTAAGATTAATCTTAAGTATTCTGTTGGTACAATGATTGAAATTCCAAGAGCTGCATTACTTGCTGATGAAATCGCTAAGGAAGCAGAATTCTTCTCATTCGGTACTAACGACTTAACACAAATGACATTTGGATTCAGCCGTGATGACGTAACTAAGTTCTTACCAGACTACTATAGTAACAAGATTTTAGAAGAAGACCCATTCAAGACTCTAGATCAAAATGGTGTTGGTAAATTAGTTAAGATGGCTGCAACACTTGGTCGTGCAACTCGTCCTGACCTACACTTAGGTGTATGTGGTGAAACAGGTGGCGAACCTCATTCAATCGAATTCTATAACAAGGTTGGATTAGATTATGTATCTTGTTCTCCATTCAGAGTTCCAGTTGCTCGTTTAGCAGCAGCTCAAGCTGAAATCAAAGCAAAGAAAAATTAACAAACTAGACTAGAGAAATCTAGTCTTTTTTGTAACAAGGTGGTATATATGAAATTTTTAAAGGGATTATTAATTGTAGTTATAGTACTATTATTAGTAATATTAAGTGCATTTGGATTATTAAAAATAAAAACAAATAAGATTTTAGATGACTATTCTAATATATATAAAGATGAAAAGTATCAACAATCTTATCTAATAGATGATATTGATGTTATAAAACAAGATGTTTCATGTGGATATGCAGTTATTGAATTATTCGCTAGATGGAATAATAACTTTGATTTAACTGAAAACTCTTTGTATGATGAATATGGAAAAGTAGTTACATCAACTGGTAAATCATTTGAAAAAGAAATGAATAAACAGTTTTCAGATTACACCACTACAATGTATAAATATCTAAAAAGTAGTGAGTTAATTGATAAAGTATATAATAGTTTATCTAAAGGAATTCCTGTACCATTTGAATGGGCAGCAAAGTATGAAAATACTTGGACCCTTCACTATTCATTAATAATTGGAATAGATGTAGCAAGTGATAAGATTACAATTTCAAACCCATATGGTTATTTAGAAGAGATTTCAATAGATGAATTCATCAGTAGAACCAGTTTTAAAGCATACGAAAAGATGCCAGCATTTTTAAAACTTGGTTTTGCTTTTGGAATCTTTGAAAAGAATGCTATCTTTATTGTTGAAAAGAAATAAAGAAAAGACTGGTTTAAAACCAGCCTTTTTTTTGTTTTTAATATTCACAGTTTTTAGGAGTTCTAGGATAAGGAATAACATCACGGATGTTATCAACACCTGTTAGATACATTATTAGTCTTTCAAATCCCATTCCAAATCCTGAGTGAACACATCCGCCATAACGGCGTGTATCTAAATACCAGTCAATTTCACTAGCATTTACATGCATTTCTTCCATTCTCTTAAAAAGTTTTTCTAAATCTTCTTCTCTTTGACTACCTCCCATTAGTTCACCTGCTTGAGGAACAACTAAATCAACAGCCGCAACAGTCTTGCCATCATCGTTAAGTTTCATATAATATGCTTTAATATCTTTTGGCCAATCAGTAATAAATACTGGTCCATTAAAGTATTCTGTAATATAACGTTCATGCTCTTTAGCAATGTCTTCATCATAACTTGGCTCAAATTCCCATTTAACGTTTGCTTTCTTCAAAATATCGATTACATCATGATGAGAAATTCTAACAAATTTTGAATCAACAAGTGATTGTAATTTTTGTTTTGTTCCCTTTTCAACAAAACTATCACAGAAATCAATTTCACTTGGACATTTATCCATAACATATTTCACAACAAATTTTAACATTTCTTCTTCAATATCCATTAAACCGTTTAAATCACAGAAGGCCATTTCAGGTTCAATCATCCAGAACTCATTTGCATGAGTTTTAGTGTTTGAGTTTTCTGTTCTAAATGTTGGTCCAAATGTGTAAATATCAGAGAATGCCATTGCGAAAGTTTCACCTTGAAGTTGACCGCTTCCTGTAATATATGCTTGTTTTCCAAACAAATCTTTAGAAAAGTCAACTTTTCCCTTTTCATCTAGGGGTAATTTTTCCATGTTGAATGTTGTGATTTTAAACATTTGGTCGCTACCTTCACAGTCAGCACATGTAATTAGTGGAGTGTGTACATAAACATATCCACGATCTTGGAAATATGTGTGAACAGCTTGTGCCGCAACGCTTCTAATTCTGAACACTGCACTGAAAAGGTTAGTTCTTGCTCTTAAATGTGCCACATCTCTTAAGAATTCTCTTGTGTGACGCTTTGGTTGAATTGGATAGTTTTCAGGACAATCACCAAGCATCTTTACTTCAGTTGCGTGAATTTCAAGAGGTTGTTTCATTTCAGGTGTAAGTTTAACGATACCTTTAATAAATACTGACATACCTACTCTAAATTTAGATATTTCTTCAAAATTTATTAATTTATCATCATAAACTACTTGAACGGTTTCAAAACAAGTTCCATCATTTACGTTTAAAAATCCGAATTGTGCTTGACTACGATTTGTACGAACCCATCCGTAGACATAAACTTCTTTTTCGCTAAAGTTTTCTTTTTGTGTAAAGATTTCTTTTAATTTTGTTCTTCTCATAAAAACCTCCTTATATAAAAAAGTCCCTAAAAGCATTAGCTTTTAAGGACGAATAATCAATATCGTGGTGCCACCTTAATTTAAGAAACAATATTCCTTCTCATTTGCTTTATAAC
>LVBR01000062.1 GCA_001604495.1 Acholeplasmatales bacterium Tener_01
GAACTCCAGCTTTTATCATCAAGAAACTTTATTGTTGTTTTTTTATTCTTTGGTATCACTATGACTTCACTTGTTTTCTTAAGCTCTGTATTGTCGATGATTAAATTATCATTAGCAATAGTACCAGTATAGGGTATAAGTTTTTTAGTTGATGAGAGTAATAGAAAAAATAATAGAGCTATTACTGTAACTACTATAAAAGTTATTAGCTGATAGCTTCTTTTCATAATATAAGTGCCCTGTTTGTCTGGTATATCTTCTTTATTCCCAACAAAAATCTACTGTTTAACATATGCGCGCGAAGCGCGTCCGCCTAACATTTGCTTAACTCGCGAGCCGTTTATTGGCGCGAAACTTGCCGAGCGAAGCGACTGCAAGTTTCGTGACAATAGGCGAGTCGAGTTGAAGCAGTTGTTAGGTCAAAATATTTTTTGCGTCATCAATTATTACTCTTGAACCAAACACTTTAACAAGTCTATTATCAGCATCTTCTTTAATAATTATCCTTTTTATTTTTTCCTTGTAATTATATAGCATCCTATAAACTTGATAATCAGTTTTAGGAAATCCATATCCAATAATTTCAATTTCATCAACATCATGTAGAAGAATATTCATCTGACGCCAAATTATTGTAAATAAATCTCCGTTCATAAAATAAGCTTTATTGTACGTAAACGGAACAATGACAGGATTGTTGTCTGACAAAAACTTATTAATCGACTCTGCTTTATAATCAATATAAAAAGTATTGTTAAGATCATTTTTATCATACTTATTAACGAACCAATTTATTGATCCGTGTAATTTAAGTAATCTATACTTTCTTGTATATGATCCAAACTGCACGCCGTTATACTCTTTGTATGTATAAGGATTAAATACTATTGGAATAATATAATTAACACTCTGAGCATACTTTTCGATGAGTAAATCATAATTAAAACTTGCAATAATTATTTCTTGATCAATACTACTCATCAAGTACTTTTCACACATTTTTGTAAAAGATGATTCATCATCAGCCTTTAATTCTGAAAAACTTCGCGAGATTGCATTGATTAAATTGTATTTTAATTTGTTTGATTCTAAAATGCTTTTCTGATCAAACTCATAAAGTGAATCTAATAACTGTGATACAATTGTTTCTGGATCGATTATCCCTATTTCTTTTAGCAAACTTATCTTTGTTAACAGATCAGTATCAGTAATTGAGTCAAGAATATTGTTTATTGTTGGAGATTCGGAACTAAATGCTCTTGTAAAACCAGAACCAAGTATTATTAGTTTTTTCATTTTTCCTCTGCGCGAAGCGTCGACCTAACATTTAGTTAACCTGCATTGCGTTATTGGCGCACTTTTTGCCGAGCGAAGCGACTGCAAAAAGTGTGACAATAGCAATGTCAGGTTGAACTAGTTGTTGGATGATCCTCACAGATCAATATCAAATAGTTCACTAATATTATGTTTCAGTTCATTTTCATAAATAGCTATCACATCTTTAACTCTGAAAAACATACTCTCCGCATTACCAATTTTACTTCGAGTTATCAATCCTTTATCTTCAGCAATTTTTTGTACTTTTAACCAACCTTTATGATATTTTGGCAGCATCTCTGTTGAGATGAAATAATCATTCTGATTATATATTTTATGAATTTCTTCATTCATTGGTATAAATAGTTTTGGCCAAACATTCTCTGGAATATTATTTTCCACATAATGCATCGCGGTTAATTTTCTAATATCAACACCA
>LVBR01000063.1 GCA_001604495.1 Acholeplasmatales bacterium Tener_01
AAAACTAAAGTATTATTAATATTAGATATTGTATTTGAATCTATTACAATTATTCTATTCCCACTATTATTACTAATAACTAATTCTCATTAAAACAAAAAAAAGATATTAACAATTTCTTGTTAATATCTTTTATTTTTAGCCAATTTTTTCTTGCCAGCCGGCATATAGAATCATATTGCCAGTAACAGGTGTTTCCCAATCCCACTTATTGCTTGTAGTATAACTTGCACCATCATACCAACCAACAAACTTAAATCCATTAAGTGTAGGTTCAGATGGTCTTTGAGCTCTTTCACCAGCGTTAACTGTGATTGTTCTAATTGTTGGAGGTTGTTTACCATCCATATAGTTTAGAGTGATTGTGTATGTTTGAATACTCCATTTAGCATAAAGTGTCATATTCTTTGTTACAGTGTCTTCACTTAAATTCCATTCACCACGATATTCACCATTGCTTGAATCGTAGTATGTATACCAACCATCAAACTTGAATCCAACTACAGTTGGAACTTTAATAGTTAGCTTTTCACCATAACTAACAACTTTATCAGTATCAGTGTTATTAACATCAAGTGTAATGATTCCTTGTAATTCATCTTCTTTTGTTGGGGCAACATAATTTAATACTACAGTATATGTTAATGCTTCCCAACCAGCATATAATGTCATATCACTAGTAACGATATCTTCAAATCCGAATGGAGTTGTTAGTCCACTGTCTTTGAACCAACCAGTGAAACGGTATCCAAGTCTTGTTGAAATGATGTTTCCAAGTTTAGTGTTACAAATAATTTCAGTATCTTTAATTGTGCTACCACCATTAGTAACAAACTTAACGATGTAACTATTCTTTGAGAACTTTGGATATAATGTTAAGTTTTCAGTAATAGGAGCATTTGCTACATATTCATTTTCAAGTGCTTGGTCTTTGAACCAACCTCTAAATGTATGTTCATCTTTTGTAGGTTGAGGAAGATTACTAATACCACTGCCATAATCAACAACTAAATCTTCAAATGTAGATTGTAAGAACTTAACTGTAAGTTTGATTATTTCCCACTTAGCATAAATTGTATATTCTTTATCTACAACAGTATCTAATTTATATTCATTCTTAAATTCACTATCAGAATACCATCCCTTGAAAACATAACCAGTCTTTTCAACTTCAGGGAAAGCAGTTAATTTAGTGTTATATCCAACAACAACATCTTCTACTTCAGTTCCACCATCAGTATCAAACTTGATTGTGAAGAAGCTATCAATCCACTTAGCATATAGAGTGAAGTCAGATTCAACTGATGTTGTTAAATCATAAGGTGTTGTAAATTCTTTGTCTGTGTACCAACCTAAGAAAGTATAGTTTTCTTTTACAGGTGTTGGAAGTGTTTCAATTGATTTCTTATATTCAACGCCTGATGGTTCAAGTTCTACACCACCATTTACTTCGTATGAAATATGGAATACGTGTCTTGTCCACTTCGCAACTAAAGTGATTTCAGTTGCCAAACTCTTTTGATTGAAGATACTTAAAGATTTTTCAAAACTATTCCAATCGATATCTTCTCCATCAATTGTCCAACATACGAAATCAAATCCTTCTTTGGCAGGAGTGTATGCTTCAAAATTATTTGAGTATTCAACAGTTCTTTCAACGACACTGTCAGATACAAAGTTTAATGTTATAACCCCAAGTTTATCAATAATAACTGGGTCATCTGGATCTGGTTTTTCCCCACATCCAAAAAACATAATTGCCACAATCAAAAGCAATAAACCAAAAATTCTCTTTTTCATAATCCACCTCAATAATATATTATACAATAGATTCTTCGAATTTTTCAAAGTTATCTATTTTTTCTTTCTGTTGTTTTTCTTTTAACATCTTAAAAATCCAAATAAAAAATGGAATACTTACTAAGAATGTTAAAAAATCGCTCGTTGCTTGAATCATCTCAACGCCCTCAAGTCCAAAGATACTTGGAAGAATGAAAACCAAAGGAATAAAGAATAATCCTTGCCTTAAACTAGATAAAAATGTTGAGCGCCGTTTATATCTAATTGATTGGAATGTCATATTACACATGACATTCAAACTTAAAAATGGTAGGGCAATGCATTGAAGCCTTAAAGCTCTTGCCCCAATAGCAATTACTTCACTATCATCGATAAAAAATCTCATAACGCTTTCTGCTAAGAAAAATACAATAATACAAAATGTTGTCATTAGGATACTACTAGATATAAATGTAAAGCCTAATGCTTCTTTTACTCTATCATACTTTTTAGCAAAGAAATTGTAACCACATACTGGTTGATATCCTTGACCAATACCAAGGCCTACTGAGAATATCACCATAAAAACCTTACTTACAATAGTCATAGCGCTTAAGGCACTATCTCCATATGCACCAGCACTACGGTTAAGTAGAATTGATGCAAGGGACGCTAGCCCTTGACGTGAAAGTGATGGTAGTCCCACTTTAACGATCTCTAAATATGTCTTTACACTCTTACTTAGATATCTAATACTAAGAGTAGTAATAGTTCTTTTAAAAATAAACATTGAAAGTAGTATCGTAACACCGACACATTGACTGATTAGAGTAGCAATAGCAGCACCACTAATACCAAGGCCAAACACATTGATAAATAGTGGATCTAAAAACATATTTAGTATTCCACCAGTAGTCAATCCAATCATCGCAAGTTTTGCTTTTCCCTCACCTCTTAAAATATTGTTTAAAACAAATGAGGCAATCATTATTGGAAAACCAATTGCGATGTATGTTACATAACTTTCAGCATATGGCAAAACTGTATCAGTTGCTCCAAGTAATAAAAGAATTGGTTTCATAAAAACCAAAGTGATTATAGCAATTAATGCTCCTAGCATAATCGCACAGTAAAAACCACTTGATGCAGTCTTTTGGGCTTCCCTACTTTTCTTTTGTCCAAGTAGGGATGATATCAAACTACTTGATCCCATACCAAAAGTGAAACCAATTGCTTGAATGATAGCTGTCAGTCCAAATACAACACCAACTGCTCCACTAGCACTTTTTCCAAGTTGACTAACAAAGAATGTATCACTGATATTATAAATTGCAGTAATAAGCATACTGGTAATTGTTGGTAAGCCAAGTTTAATTACTAATTTCTTTGGCGAACCAGTAGTCATCTTAATATACTGCTTCTCTTCCTTTGTCAACTCCCTGTTTTCCATATTTTCACCATAGCGTTATTGATTATATCACTTTTCTTCTAATTTTACAATTATTATTTTTTTATAAAAATAAAATAAAAGAACCCAAAATCCTTGAGTTCTTTCAAAATCGCTTTATTAATTTATTCGCT
>LVBR01000064.1 GCA_001604495.1 Acholeplasmatales bacterium Tener_01
AGAAAGAAAGTAACTAATACAAGACAATTTAAACATCACTCATTTTTATATAAAGAATCACTAAATGCTATTGGTGAGATTTGTACTCGTGATTCATCTTATCGTGAAATCTTAGAGAAAGAAAAGAAGGAGTTTATCACAAACATCACAAATAAGCTTATGGGCTTTAGAGAATCAGCTTTGGTTAGTTGTTTTTGTGAAAGATATGACTCAATATTAATGTGGGGTCATTATGCTGACCGTGATCGTGGTGTTTGCATTGAATTTGAAAGACCAATAAATAATAACTTCTATAAAGTTAAATACCAAAGGAAGAGAATTCCATTTAACCTATATAAGATTACTGAACGTGTTTTAGGTTACTTGTTTACTAATGATGTTGTTGATGAGGCCGATGATAAGTTAATTAGTAGTATCATTGAACCATTCTTAACGAAATCATTTGAATGGAAATATGAAGATGAGATTCGTTGTGTATTTAGTAAAACTAGTAAGGATGAAGGAATTTATTATGTTCCAAAACCTTCACGTCCTGAAGGCATACAATACTTATACCGTATGCCAACAAAAATCACTAAGGTTTTCTTAGGATGTAAAATCAGTAGTGAAAGAGAACAAAATATTACTCGCCTTGCCAAGGAATATGGTATTCCGGTTGTAAAAATGAAACCCGATAATTTTATTTATCGCCTAGATCAAGTTGAAATAGAATAAGAGGTAAATATGAATAAAGTATTAGAATTCTTCAAGAATAACCAAGAAACAAGATGCAAAATGGTCAACAAGGATATTAGAGTATATGGATGGGAATTTGAATATGACCATCATATGATTGGTAGCGTCAGTAAATATCTTTTTGAAGACTTTGAAGTAATTGAAAACATTGCCCCAAAGACTAACGATAATCGTGACGGAAGAGTTAAAGCTAAATACTATATCTGTGTTCATGACACTGGTGATACACGTGACTATCACACTGCCAAGTTTTGGAGTGATGTAGTTAAAGTTCAAGAGTGGGAAGTAGGACACTATTCAGCAAGTTTCCAATATGTTACTGGTAACGATGGAATCTATCACAATATCCCTGATAACGAAGTTGCCTACCATGCAGGTGATAGCACTTATTTTGACTACACTTTATATGATAGTGGCTTAACTGGAGAAAACCCTAACCCTGTTGTTACTATTAGCGATGATGGCTACTATGAAATTGATGGCAACAAATCTAAAATTTTAGCACCACGTGCTAAGAAAGAGCGAAAAGGCGAAGTAATTTTTGACCGCATTCCTAAAACTAGTGACATCAACTCTCAAGGAGTTTTATGTAAACTTGTTGATGGTAAATATTACATTGGTGAAACATATTTTTCATCAGGTTATGAATTAATTAGTAACCGTGGTGGTAATAATAATTCTATTGGTATTGAATCTTGTATTAATGTTGGCAGCGATATTTACCTAACTTGGCAAAAGACTGCAAAATTAGTTGCTCACCTTATGAAAGATAACTTCCTTGAAATTGGTGATATTAAACAACACCATTATTTCAGTGGTAAGAACTGCCCTCAAACAATGAGAATGAATGGTCTCTGGGATTGTTTCTTAGAACTTGTTAAGTTCGAACGTCAAATTCTTGACTATTTAGATGAAGGATACACTATTAAACTTGAGTGTAGTGATGATCGAGTAGACAAAAACGGAAGAATTAAAGAATTAGGAAATTCAAAGATCAAA
>LVBR01000065.1 GCA_001604495.1 Acholeplasmatales bacterium Tener_01
GTAATTTAATGGACTCTTTTTAAAGTTTATATTATAATATCTTGGTATTAGAGGTAAGATGTATGCTTAATTTAGAAGAACAAGAAAAAAGATGTAAGAAAATAATCGAAAAGATTCGTCCTTATTTAGTAAGAGACGGTGGCGATGTTGAATTCGTTAGAATCGAAAATGGTATCGTATATGTTAGAATGCTTGGTGCATGTGCTGGCTGTTCAAGTATCGATGTCACTTTAAAAGATGGTATTGAAGCTTTGTTATTAGAAGAAGTACCAGGAATTATAGGAGTTGAAAACCTTGGATAAGAAAGCAACAATTGGTAAATATTTTTACTATGCAACATTAATTATCAGTATCGCCTTATTAGTTATTGCCTTCTTTGTATTAAATGTTAAAGACATTGAAGATGAAGAAGAAATAATAACTAGATATATCTATCGTTATATGATTATCGACTTCATTTTATTTATACTAATTCCTATTGGTGGAATTGTTCGTGAAGTATGTCTTGAAAACTACCGTAAAAACCTAATTATTATTAAGGTTTTAGTTTCAGTTCTTGGTGGAATCGGTGCTATTTTATTAGTATACTTTTTAAGAGATTTGCTTGTGGCAAAGGTTTCAACATTTGTTGCAATGCTAGTTTTAGTATTTAGTGTCAGTCCTACAGTTAAGGAAACAAAGAAATGAGATTTAAAAGAATATACGTTGAAATAGGCAATATGTGTAATCTACATTGCCTTTTTTGTTCTAATGACGATAGATCAAATAAGCAAATGAGCTTAAAAGAATTTAGTGAAGTCATTAGTAAAATCAAAGGATATACCGATTATATATATTTGCATGTTAAGGGAGAACCTCTAATGCATCCCCTTTTAGGTGAGTTTTTAGAGCTATGTAATAAGGAAAAAATGAACGTAAATATCACAACAAACGCTACATTACTAGCCAAAAACAAAGATATTTTGTTTAAAAATGCATGTGTTAGACAAGTGAATATTTCCGTCCATGCACTTCCTTATATTGATAAATTTGATCAAATTAAGTATTTAGATGATATATGTAATTTCATTTTAGAGAATAAGAAGTTACTAAAACTTTATATTTCAATAAGACTTTGGACTGATACTAGTGAAGTAAATAGTTATATCCTAGATTATTTTAGTAAAAGGTTTAATCAACAATTTGATTATTCATCTAATAAAATTACTGATAAAGCATTCTTCTCATTTGATAGTGAGTTTGAGTGGCCAAGTTTAAATAATGAATTTGTGTCAGATGTTGGTAGGTGCCTTGGAACTTTTACTCACATTGCTATTTTAGCTAGTGGTGACGTTGTTCCTTGTTGCCTTGATAGTAGTGGTAGCGAGGTACTTGGTAATATATTTGAAAGTTCTTTAGATGATATTTTACAAAGTGATAAGTTTAAACAAATTAATGAAGGCTTTAGTAAAGGGAAAGTAACATCACCTTTATGCCAAAGATGTTCATATCGACTAAGATTTAATAAATAGTGTAATATTATACTTTTTAAAGAGATTGTGGTATAATAAGTTTAATTAGAGGTATTAAAATGGTCAAAAAAGGCGAGATTGTCTACGGAAAAGTAACAAGCATTTTAGGTTATGGTGCCTTTGTAACTGTCAAAGAATACGATGGCCTAATTCATATTTCCGAATTCTCTGATAATTTTGTTAGAGATATTCATGAATATGTTTCTATTGGACAAAAAGTTAAACTTAAAGTATTAGATGTTGATGAAAAAGGAAAGAAATTACGTCTTAGTTATAAAGCCTTAAATAAGAGTAGAGGTATTAAAGGTGAAATTCCAGTTTATGAAATTGGATTTACTACTTTAAAAAAGGCGATGCCTGGTTTCATTTCTAAACAACTAGATGATAAGAGCTTTGGGGAGAGATTCTAATGAGCGTTAAATATTACTATTCAAATGTTTTAAAATATGTATCTAATGAAGAAATCGATTCTTTAGAAGCCAAAGCACTTGATGCTAGAAGTAAACTACTTAATAAGACTGGTAAAGGAAATGACTTTGTTGGTTGGGTAAAGTGGCCCCGTGAGATTACACAAAGTGAAGTAGACGATATTATTACAACCGCAAATGATTTAAGAAAACTTGGAAACATCTTAGTTGTTTGTGGAATTGGTGGAAGTTATTTAGGAACTAAAGCATGCGACAGTATGCTAAGTGATTACTATGATAACAATCCATATAAACTAATCTATTCTGGTAAAAGCTTCTCATCAACCGAGATGAGTGAAACGCTAGAGTATTTAAAAGATAAAGATTTCTCTGTTGTCTGTATTTCTAAAAGTGGTTCAACAACTGAAACTGCTATTAGTTTTAGATTCTTAAGAAACCTGCTTAAGAAAAAATATCCTACTGATTATAATAAACATATTGTAGCAATAACAAGTAAAGAAAATAGTTCCCTTGATACGCTAAGTAAAAAAGAAGGGTACAAAGAATTCTTTATTCCAGATGATATTGGTGGAAGATATTCTGTTTTAACTGCAGTTGGCCTAATGCCACTTGCATTTAGAGGATATGCCATTAATAAAATCCTAAGTGGTGCAAAAGACGCTTTGGATGAATTTGAGAAAAAAGATTTCAGTGAAAACCCTATGCTTAAATATGCTAGCGTTCGCATCCTCCTCTCAGCTAAGGGATATAGCGTTGAATTATTAGCAGCTTATGAAGAAAAACTTCGCTATATCGGTGAATGGTGGAAGCAACTATTTGGCGAAAGCGAAGGAAAAGAACATAAAGGAATCTTCCCTGCAAGTGTAATCTATTCAACTGACCTACATTCAATGGGCCAATATGTTCAAGATGGACAAAGATTTTTATTTGAAACTGTTCTTAATATTAGAAATCCTAAGTTTGACATTGTCAATGGATTTGATCAAGATGATATTGATAATCTAAATTACTTGTTTGGCAAAAAATTAGACTATGTCAATAGGCAAGCAATGACTGCTACTGCTATCGCTCATGTTGAGGGTGGAGTAAGCAATGCCATTATTGATATTGAGAAACTAGATGAATATAATTTCGGGTATCTAGTATACTTCTTTATGGCAAGTTGTGGAGTTAGTGGCTATTTATTAGATGTTAATCCATTCAACCAAGAAGGAGTAGAAGCTTACAAGAAGGAAATGTTTAAACTTCTTGGTAAGCCTATTAAATAAATAACTAAAGGAGAAAAAAATGAAAAAAATAATTATATTAATAGTTTTGGCATTTACATTAGTATTATTTGGTGGATGCCAAGTTAAATTACCTGCACCAGAATTAGAAAGTGGTATTAGAGGTGAACAATTCGGAATTGATAAGAATATCAATGAGTCAACAATTGATAAATATTTAAATCGTAGTGATGTTGTTTATCGTGATGTAAGATTATTAATCGACCCTGCTAAATATGAAAATATTGGTGGCGATAGTTATTTAAGTGGATTTGTTAAAGGATTTGAAGTTGTTCCTTATCCTTACTTAGTTAACGTTAAGGGCTTACCTGCTGAAATTGGTGATACCTACACTGGTCCAACACTATTCACACAAACTGATGATGGACAAATTACTCCAAATTACAAAGAGTCAATGGAAATATTAGAATACTTATTCCCTAAAGATAAAGTTATCTTCATTATGTGTGGTGCTGGTGGTTATGCTGGTATGACAAAGAATCTACTTGTTTCACTTGGTTGGGATGCTAATAAGATCTATAACATCGGTGGATATTGGTACTATGAAGGAAGTAACAATGTATCTGTTAAACGTACTAACGCATCAGGTGAAGTAGTTTACGACTTCTATAAAGTTAATTATCATAACATTGACTTTGAAACTTTAGAGAAAAAATAAAAGGATTAGCTTATGAAAAGAGTATTACCTCTTTTAATAGTAATGTTTGTAGTACTTGTGGGGTGTGGCAAAGTTGGTAAGTTTAGCCTAACTGATAAGTACTATACTAGTGAAGAAAAAGGACTTGTTGAAGTGGAGCTTAGTGAAGTAAATGAAGCAATAGAAGCTAAAGATAATTTTGTGCTACTAATTTACCTTGCAGGTTGTTCAACATGTCAAGAGTTAAGACCGATAGTAGAAGAATATTTAGATAAAGCTAATATCAAAATGCTTATGCTATCTTATGACTCAATGGAAAAAGGATCAAAACTGAAGAAGACTGTTAAATATGCTCCTTCAGTTGTAATATTTAAAAATGGTAAAATTATCGATTTCTTGGATACTGCAAGTGATCGTGACATTGAACGCTTTTCATCTTATGATGCATTTAGCGAGTGGTTTGAAAGTTATATTGAATTAAAATAAGACTTCAAAAGTAAGGCTTTTTGAAAGTCTTATTTTTAAGAGTGGTGGTTATATGAAATATACTGAGATTATTAATAGTAGCCTAGATATGATTAAACTAGGAGAAGCGCTTGGAGCTTGCTTAGAAGAAAACATGGTAATTTTAATGGAAGGGGATTTAGGAGCTGGAAAGACTACCCTAACCAAAGGAATTGCTAAAGCTTTAGGTGTTAGTAGAGTTGTTAATAGCCCAACATTTACAATACTAAAGATTTATGAAGGTAGACTTCCTTTGTATCATATGGACGTATATCGACTTGATAATGAAAGTGGCGATGAATACTTAGAAGAGTATTTCGAAGCTGGTGGCGTAACTATCATCGAATGGGCTCATCAAATTAGTAACATCCTTCCTAAAAATTATCTTTTAGTAACAATTGAATATATTGACGATTTAACAAGAAGAATCACTTTGGAAGTAGATGAAGCACTTTCAGGCAATGAAAAATATCTTGAGGTATTAAAAAAGGTGACAACAAAATGAAATATATAATTTTAGATACTTCTAGTAATTATTTATATCTTTCAATTAGTAACGGAAAGGAAACTTTTACTAGATTAATTGAAGGTAAAAACAACCACTCTGAAAAAATAATGGATGAAATTGCAGTTGGCTTAAGTGAACTTGAGATGGAAGTTAGCGACTTAGAAAGAGTTATTTGTGGGATAGGGCCAGGATCATATACTGGTTTAAGAGTGAGTCTAACAGTTTGTAAGATGTTTAGTTGGATGAAAAATATTCCTTTATATGCTATTAGTAGCCTAGACATTTTAGGAAGCGGATATTTAACAAGTGATGGTAAATACGCAATAACAAATGTAGCAAAAAGAGATTATATCTACTCTAAGATTATTGAAGTTAAAGATAAATCACTTAAAGTAATTCAAGATGATAAGTTCGTTTTAAAAGAAGAATTTATTAATTCACTTGGCAAAGATATTACTTTAATTGATGATGCTAATTACAAGTTTAATGATGAAGTAGTTATTCAAAACAGCAAAGTTGTTAGTAACATCCATGACTTAACTCCTAACTATTTACGTGAGGCCTTATCATGAAATATTTGATTCGTGAGATGACTCCAAGCGATATCGAAGATGTTATTGTTGGTGAAGAGAGTGTCTTCGGTGAAAGTTTAGGATTTGATTTACTTTACACTGAGTTAAAACTTAATCCTTATGCCTTTTATTTCGTTTTAGAAATTGACACTGAAGTGAAAGGCTATATTGGTACTTGGATTGAAGGAGAAAGAGGAGAAATCGTTAACTTCTATGTCGATAAAGAATACCAAGGAATGGGATTTGGTCAAATGCTTTTATCATTTTATCTTGAACTTGCTAAAATGAGTGGAGTTAAAAACGTCAGTTTGGAAGTAAGAGCATCTAATAATGTGGCTATTTCACTTTATGAAAAGAATGGTTTTAAATTCTCTCATAAGCGTGAGAAGTATTACAAAAATGGCGAAGATGCCTTGGTGCTTATTAAAGAATTATAAATGGAGAAAAATATATGATTGTATTAGGTATTGAAAGTAGTTGCGATGAAACTAGTGTTGCTATTTTAAAAGATGGTAAAGAAGTTTTAGCTAATGCAGTTTACACTCAAATACCTTTCCATGAGGTATATGGAGGGGTAATACCAGAAGTAGCTAGTCGCCACCACGTTAGAAAAATAACATATGTTTTTGAAGAAGCGTTCCGCGAAGCAAAAATCGAAAAAGAAGATATAGATCTTGTTTGTGTTACTCATCATCCAGGGTTAATTGGTTCACTTTTGGTTGGTATAAATGCGGCAAAGGCATTTGCACTAACATATCATATTCCTTATGTAGAAGTAGATCATATCGTTGGTCATATTTATGCTAACTATATCGAAAATGATTTTAACTTCCCAATGATTGCCCTTGTTGTAAGTGGTGGTCATACCGAGTTAAGGCTAATGAAAGACCATTATGACTTCACTTTGCTTGGTGAAACACTTGATGATGCAGTTGGAGAAGCATACGACAAGGTAGGAAGAGTTCTAGATTTAGCATATCCTGCTGGTGCTAAGGTTGATAAACTTAGTAGCATCGGTAATCCTAGTTATAAACTACCTGTAGTTTTACTTGAAAAAGATAGTTATAATTTTAGCTTGTCAGGCTTAAAGAGTGCAGTTATTAACACTGTAAATAAGTGCAAGATGAAAGGTGAAGAGATTAATCAAGCTAATCTTGCTTGTTCATTCCAAACTAGTGTAATTAAAGTTCTAGTTAGTAAGACTATTAAAGCTGCGAAAGAGTATAATGTTAAACAAATCGTTGTGGCTGGTGGCGTTGCTGCAAACCAAGGATTAAGAAAAGCATTGGCTGATGCGGTATCAAGTGAACTAGAAAATGTTAAACTAACTTTCCCTCAAATGAAATATTGTACTGACAATGCCGCAATGATTGCTGTTGCTGGATACTTTAAATATTTGCTTGAGAAAAAGAATAGTTAATAATTAAAATTAGTTTGCAAAAAAGGATAAAATAGAATATAATAAGTTGAAGTGTCGTTATTTAATAAGAAGACGTTTTTGGAGGACATATGAAATTCAGAAAAACTGTTATTTTAGTGATGGCTTTGTTCTGTTTATTTGTATTTGCTAGCTGCAAAGACAAGGGCGAAGAAGCTAAACTTTTATGGGACAATTATGTAAGTGCAGTTAATAGTAAGAACCATGAAAAGATTGCTGCATGTTACTATCCTGCTGGATCTTCAGCATATAAAGCATACGTAGATAATGAAGAAAACTTCTATCAATTTGAAGATATTACAACTGTAAGTACAAAATCATTCGAATTTAAGACTAAATCTGACTTATCATCATCAGCTGTTACTCAACTTTACTACAGTGCAAATGTTGTTGCAGTAGTAGATGGCGAAGAATTGACATTTGATATTTACATGAGTAAGACAAATGAAAATCCTTGGGTATTCACATCAATGGTTTATATCAATCCAGACAGTGAAAGATTAGGTAATCTTCCAGATGATCTATGGTTAAAGACAGCATTACATACTTATGAAGATTTTGAATATCGCCCAACATATAAACTAGAAACTGACCAAGTTACTTATTCAAATATTTCAATCGTTAATTACATTGGAAATGCAAAACAAGTAACTATTCCAGATGAAATCGATGGTCTTCCTGTAACAATTATCAAGAAATTCGCATTTGCTAAGTTTGGTAAGATTTTCCAAATCACATATCCTTCAAGTAAAATCAGAGAATTAACAATTGGTAACAATGTTAAAACTATTGAAGAATATGCATTCTTCCAAAGCAAACGTCTAAGAGAAGTTGTCATTCCTGCAAGTGTTACTGGTATTGGTGAATTCGCATTCAGTAGTAGTAAACGTCTTAGCACTGTTAAGTTTATGGTTGATGACAGTGACTTATACACAGAAGAATTCATGAAAGAAATTGAATCTACTTCAACTAGCGGACTTGTAATCCGTGGTGCAAGAAATATGTACATTGGAGATATCATTCAACTTAATGAAGCCAGTGGTAAACTTGTTACATGGAGCGTTAATAGTAGCAATGTTGCAAGCGTAGATGCCGACAAAGGTACAATTAGAGGTGTTGCAGCTGGTAACTTAACTATCACATGCGCTCTAAAGAGTGACCCAACAATCAAAGCAACTGTTACAATCACTGTAGCTGCATGTCCAGAAAAGATTAAGGTTCAAGCATCAGCATTTGAAAGATGTCCAAATCTAAAAGAAATGTACATCTATGCTAAGAATCCTAACTCATTCTCAATCGCTGGTACATCATTCCGTCTTCCAAGTGATGTTAAGATTTATGTTCCAAAAGGAAGCAAAGAAATGTACACTGCAAATGCTACATGGAGTTCATATGTAGATAACATCTACGAGATGGATGAATAGACAAATAATAGGGATTAATAATCCCTATTTTTTTTACTTTCTTGTATGTTGCGAAAAAAGTAATGGTATGATACAATAAGTAGTAGATATAAGGGGAATTTTAACTTAATCATGGAAACCATTTTAGAGAATGAATTGACTCCAACTGAAGTAACTAATACTACTAATCCAAATCCGGTAGTAGAAGATACGCAAGAAGAGAAAAAGAAGAGTCAAATCGATTTAGAAAAACAGACAATGAAAAATTCTATTCTCTTAGGTAATCCTTTTATGTATATGAAAGAATATCGTGCATACGAAATCGATTCAATCGAAGATTACTATGTCAAATATAAAAAAGAGACAGTAACATTCGGTGATATTGTTCGTTCAGTTAATTACAGAAAAGGAAAAAAGAAGAGACTAACAAAGAAAATATTTGAGGGATGGAAAAACGACTATCTTGTTAGAATGCAAAAGAATCTAACAGATGACGTTCGTAAACTTGGAGCTCGTCCAACTATTGAACAAGTACATCCACTTTTATCATTCTTCTTACTTGTGATTCTGCTTCTTTACCTAGGAATTATATTTATAACATTTCAGAGATTTATCGCTCTTCCACAATT
>LVBR01000066.1 GCA_001604495.1 Acholeplasmatales bacterium Tener_01
TATGGGATTTAGACATGCGATGTTAACTTGGAATGAAGAAAACATCTATGCTACTGGTGCTAAATCAAATCCTGAAATGGGCCTTAAAGAAGAAGGAAAGAAACTTTTAGATAGAATGATGGAACTAGGAATGATTGTTGACTTAGCACACACAAATCACAAGAGTTTCTTTGAAATATTAGATTATTGTAAAGGATATAATAAGTTAATATATTCTCATGGATGTGTTCGTAGCCTTTGTGATCATGTAAGAAACATGACTGATGAAATGATGATAGAGTTAAAGAAAGCTGATGGTTTATTTGGGCTTACACTCGCTAATAACTTTGTAAGTAAGAATAAAGATGAACAAGATGTATATCATTTTATTAACCACTTAGATTATGCAATTAAGTTCATGGGTGTTGATAATGTATGCTTTGGCTTTGACTTCATGGATTATTTGAGTAATTATGGCAATGATAATATCGTGGATGTAGCTAATGCAACTCTTGTTTATCGAATTGTTGATGCAATGAGAGAACGTGGATATAGTGAGAAAGATATTGAAAAGATTACATGGAGTAACTTCTATAACAGATTCAAAGATCTTATTATAATTAAAGGAGAAACTGATGAATAAGGAATACTTACAAGGACTTGACAAATTAATTAATGATGCGATAAGTGATGGAGCTTTTCCTGGTTGTAATATTGCTTTAGTTACTAAAGATGATAAATATTTTGCCTCATATGGCCTAAAAGCCAAATACCCAGAAGAAGAGGCAAATGATATTGATACATTATATGATATGGCATCATGTTCTAAAGTCTTATCAACAACAACTTGCCTATTTAAATTAATGGAAGCAGGTAAACTTAGACTTTATGATAGTGTTAAAACATATTTACCTCGTTTTAAATATGATAATATTACCATATTTGATCTAATGACTCACACATCAGGCTTACCTAGTAGTGTAGTAAGGGGCTCTGCAATTACATCACACGAAATGGCAGTTGATTTAATTTATGAAACTGAAGTTATCAACGAAAAGAATAGTAAGATTGTTTATTCGGATGTTGGATATTTACTTTTAGGGTTTGTGGTGGAGGCGATAACTAAAAAGAGCCTAGACCAAGCCGCAAAAGAATTAGTATTTGATCCACTTGAGATGTTTGATACTGGCTATAATCCAGTTGATGCTAAAAGATGTGCACCAACTGAAGAGCGTCACGATAACATCATGCAAGGAATTGAACGTGGAATTGTTCACGATGAAAGAGCCTATTGGCTTGGTGGTGTTGCGGGCCATGCCGGACTATTTAGTACTGTTAAAGATATCTCTCATTTTATTGAGATGGTACTTAATGATGGTGTATATAATGGTAAACGTTTCTTATCAAAAGCTACAATTGATACTATGTTTACTCCATTTGTTCGCGAGAATAAGGGCATAAGCCTAGACTATAACCAAAGAGGTTTAGGATGGATCGTTAAGGGCGACTACTGTAGTGCTGGTGACTTAGCAAGCAAAGAAACGATTCTTCATACTGGCTTTACTGGAACTAACGTATTTATCGATAGAATCAATAAAGTTGGCTTTACAATGCTAGCTAATCGTGTTCACCCAACAAGAGAAAACACTAAGATTATTCCATTTAGAGGAAGACTTGGTAATTATATAATCAGTCATTTTGGAGATAGAGATGCTTAAATATCGCTTAATGGAAGATAGTGATATTCCTAGTATCGTAAATCTTTGGAACAAAGAAGTTGCAAGTAAAACTATTTATGAATCATTTGATACTGAAAGCTTTAAAAATAAATTCATAAATATCCCAACCTTTGATAAAGAAGGCTTTATCGTATGTTTAGATAATGATGAGGTTGTGGCATTCGGTAATGCTAATTATAACAACCGAGGACTAACTCCAAGTGAAACTCCTGGTTATATCACATGTATTTTTGTTAAAGAGGAATATCAAAGGAAAAGAATCGGAACTACCATTTTAAAAATGTTAGAAGATTTCCTAAGAAATAAAGGTAAAACATATGTTCGCTGTTTCTATCAAAATCCTGTCAATTTTAAATGGTATGTACCAGGATATGATCACCATGAACACATGGGAGCACCAGCTGTTTTAATTAATTCACCATTCTATTTCCTTCTTTCAAGTCTAGGATACTATATGAATGGTCAACAAGATGCTTTTCATATTGATTTAACAAAATATGAAATGCAAGAAGAAATAGTAAATAAAATCAAAGAAAATGAAAAAGATGGTTATCATATAACTATTTATGATAAGAATCGCCATCATGGCTTTAAAGAATTCTTTGATGATTTAGGTAATGAAGGCTTTCGTAATTCTATTAATTACAATTTAAATAGAGAAAATCCAAGACCAATTGTAATTGTTGAGAAAAACGGGGAAATATTAGGTTTCACTGGTCCAATACATACTGAGGATAGTGGAAGAAGCAGCCTATCTGGTGTTGCAATTAGTCCAAAGTGTAGAGGACGTGGTCTTGGAAAGACAATGTTTTGTTATTTTGTTCAAAAGAGCAAAGAAAATGGTGGCAAATTTATGACACTATTTACTGGTAGTGAAAACAAAGCTCGAAACATTTATTTATATGCTGGGCTTCATATTGTTGCCTCATTTGCAATTTTAAGAAAGGAATTATAACATGAAAACTTTTTTAGCAATCGGTGGACATATCGGTGATATGGAACTTACGTGTGGGTGCGTTTTAGCTGATAGAAGCTTAAAAGGTGATAAGATTGTGACTTTAGCTTTGACTGCTGGCGAACGTGGTAACCCTAAAACAATGACTTCAAGCGAATATAAGATTCAAAAAATTAAAGAAGCCAATGAATTTGCCCACCTTTTAAAAGGAGAAGCAATAGTTTTAGATTACCCTGATGGTGAACTTCCATATAATGAAGAGGTTGTATTTAAGGTTGCTCAAATAATTCGTGATGTTCGTCCTAATGTTATATTTACTCATTGGAAAAAGAGTATGCATAAAGACCACGAAGCCACATACAAAATTGTTAAAGACGCCTCTTTTTTAGCAAGTGTCTATGATGGTGATAGACTAAAGGGTGCAAGGTGTTATGCTCCAGTATATCTATGTGAAAACTGGGAAGATAGAGTTGATTTTGATCCATATCTAATGGTGGATTGCTCAAAAGGTTACAATTTATGGTGCGAAGGGCTTAAGAAACATTGGTTTATAATGAATTCTGAAAGCTTTAGATACTATGATTATTACACTCACCTTAGCTTTGTTCGTGGATGCCTTAATAAAACAGAGCATGCTCAATGTTTTAATATTGAAGGATACCAAAAATTTCAAAGGATTAATTTCGACTAATGAGGCGACTTCATAAAGGAGATACAATTGCTATATTAAATCCATCATTTAATAATGGTGATAATGTATTAATCGAAAAAGAAAAACTTGAAAAGTTATTAGAAAAAAGAGGATATAAAACTAGATTTTATCCATCATTTTATGATAAATATGGATACCTAGCAGGTACTGATGAACAAAGATCAAAAGATATAAATGATGCTTTTAGTGATGAAAGAATTAAAGCAATCATTTGTATGCGTGGTGGCTATGGCGCAAGTAGGATTGTTGATAAGATTGATTATGATATTGTTAGGCGTAATCCTAAGATATTTAGTGGCTATAGCGATATAACAGTATTAATCAACTCATTTTATAAAATGAGCGACCTAATTAGTTTTCATGGGCTTGTTGGGGTATCGCTACTTGGCAATAATTTTACCTCAATTGATGCCTTTTTTGATATGCTTGAAGCGCCTTTAAAGGATAAAGTTTTAAAAAGTCCTGATGGTCAAGCTAAGTGTTTGGTTGGTGGAAAGGTTTGTGGCAAGGTAGTTGGTGGTAATTTAACACTACTTAGCACTCTTACAGGTACACCATATCAAGTTGATTTAGAGGATAAGATAGTATTGATCGAAGATGTAAAAGAGTCACCATATAGAATTGATAGATATCTTTCAACACTTAGATTAAGTGGTGAGTTATAAAAAGCTAAAGGTTTTATATTGGGCTATTTTACAAACTGCACTTCAAGCAGTAACCAAAAAGTAGAAGATATTATAAATGAATACATTTTGCCACTTAACAAGCCAACAATTTCTAATTTCGCAACAGGGCATTCATTTCCTTTTGTGACTATACCAATTGGTGCTAAAGTTGAGCTTGATGCCGATAATTTAACAATCAAAATATTAGAGGAGATATACGATGAAGATTAAGAGAAAGTGTTTTAAGGGATATGTTACTTACTATGGAACAGATAAGGTTGTTGAAGTAGGAAAATATAAAGAGAAAAAAGAAGAACTAAGGGGTGTTTGGTTTTCAACAGTAGGAAACATTGACATTCCAAAGATGGAAAGTGTTGAAAGTTACAAGGAATACTTAGATGGTGTTATCAAAAAATGTAAAGAATTCCATCTTAATACTGTAGTATTCCAAGTAAGACCAACAAGCGATGCTTTATATGAATCAACTATGAATCCATGGAGTAGCGTAATGACCGGCGTTCAAGGCAAAGATCCTGGCTTTGATGTTTTTGGATATTTTGTTAATAAAGCTAAGGAAAATGGTATTACAACTCACGCTTGGATTAATCCATATCGTGTAAGTGGCGTTAAACTTGACGATTTAAGAATCACAAAAGATGAATACTTAGAAACTTTAGCTCCTAACAACTTTGCTAGACTTAGAAAAGATTTGGTTATTTTAAGTCGTGATAGCAAGATGATACTTGATCCTGCAAGCACTGAAGTTATGGAATTTGTAAGTGACAGTGTTTTAGAAATCGCTAAAAAATATGATATCAAAGCTGTTCACATCGATGATTATTTCTATCCATATGATCCAATTCGTGATCCAGATGAGTATAAAAAATATAAAGATAGTGGCTATAAGACATTAAGCGACTTTAGACGTGGTAACGTCGATAAAATGATTGAAATGATTCATAATAAACTAGCAACTTTAGATAAGAAAGTTGAATTTGGAATCAGCCCATTTGGTATATTAAGAACTAATAGTAAATACAATACTAAAGGAATTGAAAGTGATAAATTCTGGGAATATGGTTCTGATAACCATGAATCATGCTTATCATGCTATAGTGAGCTATATGCTGATGTTTATAAGTGGATGGAAAATAAGTGGATTGATTATGTAACTCCTCAAAACTATTTTGATTTTGACAATACTAAAGTTGATAAAGATGGAAATGAGTATTGGCTAGTAAGATATGCTGACTTAGCAAAATGGTGGAGCTGGGCTTGCCAAAAGACAGGTTGTAAGCTTTACATGGGTCAAGCAATGTATCGCTATGGTGGTGGATGCAACTGGCAAGATGAGAATGAAATCCCTAATCAACTTCGCTTTAATGAGACACTTCCTAATGTCAGTGGTACAATGTTCTTTACTTATTCATCATTCACAAAGATGGATAATGAAATGCTAATTAAAGGACGTGAAGCCTTAAAGAAGCTTTGGACAAAAGACGTTAAAGAAATATAAAAAGTGATGACTGAATCAAATGGTTCAGTCTTTTTTTATATAGGAAAAAATCGTTTACAAAATGAAGTTTAGCCCCTATTATATAGAAAAAAAAGACCTAATTTTAGCTATTTATGGGGCTTATTTTTTTATTTATCACCTTGTAAATGGTACCCCAAGATGTTATAATAAGTTAGATATAAGGGGATATTTTTTTCATTATTACTTTAAATGAAAGAGAGAGTGCTTAAATGTATAGAATATATCCAAAAGTAAAAGATATAAAATACGGTCAAACAGCCTTTTTAAGACCTGAAAAGTTGTCCGTTTTTTTTTGATACTAAAAGAGTAAACGCTTTTACAAAACTAAAATCTTTTTATAAAACAACACTTTCTAGTAAGCAAAA
>LVBR01000067.1 GCA_001604495.1 Acholeplasmatales bacterium Tener_01
ATTCATAATCTATATTTGAATATATTTAGCAATATCAAATAAAAATGCATAATAAAAGCAAAAATAAATAGATTTTTGATAAAAAAAAGCAAATTATTGAAAGCCAATAATTTGCACTTTTATTATTGTTTAGCATTTTGCATAGATGCCATAACTTGTCTAACTTGTTTTTCAGATGGAGTTCTTCCCATTGATTGGAACATTGCTCTAATCATCTTTTCATTAACAGGAGGATTCTTTTCTAAATACTTAGTAAATACTTTTCTACTAATAAAGAAACCAGCTACAGCACCAGCAAGTAATGCTACAACAATTAATACGATTGCTAACCATAATTCCATAATAATTAACACCTCTTCTTTTATGATACTATTTTACACTAAATCAAGAAAAATTGCAACAGAGACAAATGGCATTTTGAAAACTATTGTCAGCATTACAAATTAATAACATTTTCATCTTTACAAGAGATTATATTATTGATATAATTATATCATCCTATAGGAGGTATATTATGCCAAGATTTATTACTGATCAATGTATCGCATGTGGTACATGCGCTCAAAACTGTCCAGTTGATTGTATTAAAGAAGGTGACGTTTACGTTATCGACCCAGATCAATGTATTGACTGTGGTGTTTGTCAAGAAAACTGTCCAGTTGAGGCTATTGAAGAAAAATAATAGCATAATAAAAAAATGGTGTATCGTGTGATACACCAATTTTTTTATAGTTTTTGGCCGCATCTAGAGCAGTATACGGCGTTATCCATATTTTCTGCTCCACAGCTAGAACAAACTTTTTTGTCATGGGCTTTTTCATACCCACAGCTACATGTATAAGTATAATAATTCACTTTATTACAATTAGGGCAAACCCAACTAAGTGATGAAACTGATTCGTTAGATGTGAGATGCACTTCATCTGGTCTCCAAATGAAATAAAACACTCCGGGAATCACCCCACAAAATAGTATTAACATTACACCAAGAAGTATTAATTTCTTATTTTTAAGAATTGAAATAATACTTAATGTGGCAAAGATAATAGATGCAACGGTAGTGAATACAACAATATTTTTAACTCCATCACCCATCATTTCAATTAAGTAGTCGATATTAAGATTTGTGTAAATGATACTATAAGCAGTTCCTAAGACAATAAAGATTAAGGCAATTATCTTTCTTCTAGACATATTAATTAATCTCAACCTTAACGCTAGAGCCTCTTTGACTCTTAGTTACTATCACTTGACGTAAAATCTTATTCTTAAGTTCATTTACATGGCTTATAATACCAACTAAAACTTTACCATCAGATAAATCTTGTAATACTCTAATTGCTTGGTTTAGAGCATCATCATCTAATGTACCAAATCCTTCGTCGATAAACATCGCATCAAGTCTTACTACACCACTTCTTTCTTGAACGAAGTCACTTAAACCAAGTGCAAGAGAAAGTGATGCTATAAATGATTCACCACCAGATAATGTGCTTACATCACGCCATTTACCAGTGTTACGATCTAATACTTCTAAATCAAGACCAGTCTTAATTCTTAGTGATGGGGCTTCTTCTTTAATACGTAATGTGAATTCACCATTAGTAATAATGTTAAGTCTACGATTAGCTTCAGCTATAACTTGTTTAAAGTAATATCTTAGAATATATGCTTCAAATGAAAGTTTAGCCTCACCTGATATATTACCACTAACACAGTTATATAAATCGTTACATACAGCATATTCAACTAAAATGTCTTTTAGTTCATTGTGACATTCTTTGATATCTTTTAGGATAGTTGTATTAACAGAGACTACTTGTTGCAAAGAACTCTTATCTTCTTCAAGGCGAGCTAATTCAGTATCATTTAATGCTTTAGATTCATTGTATGAAGTAATATCAACTCTTGCTTTACCTTTGATCTTCTTTTCATATTCATCTTTTAAGTTCTTAGTTTTAAAATAAAACTTTTCAAATTCATTGATCTTAGCTTCATATTCACTAATTTCTTTAGCTGAAAGTTTAGCATTTTGATAATCATCAAAACTTTCAAAACCATTTTCTTTAAGTTTTTCATTGAATTCATTTTGATATTTATCAATGTTTTCTTTTAATTCATCTAATTTACTATTAGCTTCGTTAATACGATTATCAATCTCAGTTAATGAACTAGTTAGACTAGCGTATTCAGAATTAAAGTCGTTAAAAATGTTTGTGGCATTTGTGATAAATTCACTTAAATCTTCTTTTAATTTATTTAATTCATCTTTATCTTTAGTTTCTAAATCAAGACTATCAAGTTCAGTTTGTAGTTCATTAATTCTAGCTTTAGCAGAATCTAGGCTATGCTTTTCTTTTTCATATTGACTTTGAGATGAACTCTTTTTTTCTTCTAACTTTTCAACATCATTTAATGAATATACTTTACCTTCTAGAATTTGAGCTGGTTCTGGGTGGGTAGTAGATCCACAGACAGGACACTTAGCTCCATCCTTTAAGTCTTTAGCAATCAAACCATATTGTTGGCGGTAATATGAATTACGTGCTTCAATATAGATGTTTTCAGCTGCCATATAAATGTTATATTCTCTATTGAAAGATTTTTCGAATTCTTCTTTTTCTTTATTCTTAAGTTCTAGTTCATCTAAAATCTTAATAGCATTATCGATAAACTTAATCTTTTCGTTTTTAGATTCGATGCTATTATAATCATTTGTGATTTCTTCTTTTTTACTATCTAGCTCATTAATCTCTTTAAGACTTTCTTCTTTCTTTTTGTTAAGTTGCTTAATTAAAGCCAGAGTATCTTCATTAAGTTTGATTTCATTTGATAAAATCAAATCTTCTTTTTCTAAAGTTTGAGCTATTTTTGCTTTATTTAAAATATCTTTAGAGCTATTAATTTCTTCTTGCTTCTTATCAAGTTCTTCTAGTTCTGCGGAATACTTGTCAAAAGATTCATAATTAGTATTAGCATCGCTACCTAAGGCGATTAATTCTATTAATTGATTGTTTTCTTTGTTTAATGCCTTGTAGTCATCATTAACAACTTTAAATTTGCCTTTTGAATAACTAATCATTAAACTTAACAAGCCGATTACTTCATCAACTTTGTTTAAATCGCGAGCATAAGTTTTTAAATCTTCTGCT
>LVBR01000068.1 GCA_001604495.1 Acholeplasmatales bacterium Tener_01
ACTGCTGATCCTAAAGTAGTTTATCGTGAAACAATCCGTGGAAAAGCTGAAGTTCAAGGTAAACATAAGAAGCAATCAGGTGGTGCTGGTCAATATGGTGATGTATGGATCAGATTTGAACCTACAGACAAAGACTTCGAATTCGCTGAAGAAGTATTCGGTGGATCAGTTCCTAAGAACTACTTCCCTGCAGTTGAAAAAGGTTTGATTGACACATTAGAACATGGTCCACTAGCTGGATTCCCTGTAATCGGTGTTAAGGCAACTCTATATGATGGAAGTTACCATCCAGTAGACTCTAACGAATTATCATTCCGTTTGGCTGCTGCCCTTGCATTCAAGAATGCTTGTGACAAGATTAAACCAACAATCCTAGAACCAATTTATGAAGTTAAAGTAACAGTTAAAGACGAATATGTTGGTGATGTTATGGGTGATATGACTAAACGTCGTGGTAGAGTATTAGGTATGGAACAAGGACATGGTGTTCAAACAATTACTGCTGAAGTTCCTGAAGCTGAAATTTTGAAATATGCTACTGACTTAAAGGCAATGACTCAAGCATCAGGTCGTTTCTCTCGTAAATTCTTACGTTATGAAGAAGTTCCTGAAATGTTAGTTAAGAAGATTGTTGAAGAACACAAAAAAGACCAACAATAATTGATAATAAAAGGGACTTAATTTAAGTCCCTTTATTTTTTGGAGATATTATGAAAATAGACTACCATGTAACAATTGATAATATCAAACTAAAAGACTTTATACTTGAAATGGGAGTATCAAGAGCTTTTGCGAGACGTGTCAAATTATACGGAAAAATGTATATAAATGATGTGGAAGCTAAAAACTTTTATATTGTCCATCTTGGGGATAAAGTAACACTAGAATATGATGAAAAACTAAATGAAGAAATAAATGTCAATTTAGAAGAACTGGATATTTGTTATGAAGATAATCATATTATGGTTGTTAATAAAAGGGCACACCTTGCAAGTCAACCAACAAGAACTCACCAATATGATAATTTGATAAGTTTGATTAAGGCATACTTCATTAAAAATAACATCACATCTAATATTCATTTAGTAAATAGGCTAGACTATTCAACTAGTGGACTAGTGATTGTGGCTAAAGATGGCTATACTCATAATCTACTATCCAAAATTGACATTGAAAAGAAGTACTATGCCATTGTTAAAGGCCACTTAGAGAAAAAAGAAGATTTGGTTAATATCAAAATTGGTAGAGTAGAAGAACATAATATCAAAAGATGGGTAATGGAAGATGGTAAAGAATCCAAAACCTTATACAAAGTAATTGGTGAAAAAGATGGTAACGACTTAGTTGAGGTAAAATTACTCACTGGTAGAACCCATCAAATTAGAGTGACATTTTCTTATTTGTCTCATCCAATAATCGGTGATAAGATTTATGGTGATGGTGGAGATGACTTAATGCTTCACTGCTATTACCTATGTTTTAATAATCCTTATCAAGAAGGAAAGATTGAAGTTAAAAGAGAACCAAATTGGTAAAATATATTGAAAAAAAAGATTGTTTTTAGTAGAATAATATCTAGAGGTAGTAATATGAAAAAAGTAGTTTTATTATTTTTATTAG
>LVBR01000069.1 GCA_001604495.1 Acholeplasmatales bacterium Tener_01
CTTTATTTCTTTTTAAGTTAAAAAAGAATAAAATATGCTATAATATTGATATATTAGATATGGGGTGATACTTTGAAAAAGAAGTTAAATCTAAATAACCTGATGATTATAATTCTACTTGTATTTATCTTATTTATATCCGTTGGATGCTTTGAGATAGATAAAGAAGATTCAAAAATCATCGTAAGTAGTGATGTCTATTCTATTGATGTTGGTAGTGAAGTGACTCTTCCTATTCAAATTGATGATTTAGATGTTACATACTACCCAAACACAGAAGGCATTTTAGAAATAAATGCTAATAAAGTTAAAGGTGTTCGTAGTGGTGTAGTAGTTTTAAGTGCTAAAAATAGCAATAAAACATTAAAACAATATGTCATTAGAGTTAATAGCCACATATCTGAAATCCAAATTAATGGTGAAAACTTCTTACCACTTGATGCATCTACTACCTACACTGCCACATTCAACACTGAAAATGTGTTAGTTAACTGGACTAGTAGTGATGATACCATTCTTTCAATTGATGAGAATGGTTTAGCTTGTGGAGTTAGTGAAGGTCTAGTAACCTTAACCGCAACACCAATTGAAAACCCAGAAATGAGAAAGAGTATTGTGGTAATTGTAGCTAAAGATACACTAGATGATGCTAAAGACACTTTTGTTAATACTGAAGAAGTATTAACTAATAGTTTACTTTCAAGTGTGTTATATCCAATTATCGACGATATTAAATCATATACAATTTATCTAAATGCTTATACATCAGATCGTTTTGGTAATGATTTATTTGCAGGTACATTCTGTGGAATAATATATAAACGTCAATATATCTTAAATGATGGAACAGTTAAAGACACAGTTAGTGATAATGATATTGTAGTAAAATATCGCTACTTTGCATTAACTAATCGTCATGTTGTTAAAGGTACTAAAAAAATAACAGCCCTAGACCCTAGTATTAATCTAGAACTTAAGGCAAAAACTATTCAATACGACAAGAAAGTAGATATGGCTATCATATCATTTGATTCAAACGTATATTACAAAGAAGCAATATTCGGTGATAGTGATGAAGCGAAAAGCGGTGAATTCATAATAACAGTTGGTGCACCAATGGGTTCAACTTACTATTCAACTGCATCAATTGGTATTATTTCCCACACAAGTAGATATCTATCAGACGATACTGATGGTGATGATGTAAACGACTGGGATAGTGAATATATCCAACACGACGCTTCAGTCAACCAAGGTTGCGATGGAAGTCCTTTAGTTAACCTAAAAGGCGAAGTGATTGGTATGAATACCTTAAAGATATCATCAGTTAAAACTGAAGATATGGCCTTTGCAATTCCAATCAACATTATGAAAGAGCTTATTACTCCACTAGAAAAAGGAATTCAAATCGAACGTCCAATCCTTGGAGTTTCTGCAATCGAAGTTAAAACAATTATCGTATCTGAGTATTATAAATCTAAATACCCAGTTGATGAAGAAATCAAATTTGGTATTTATATTGTTGAAGTGAATGAAGGCGTAGCTAAAAAAGCTGGTGTTCAAGTTAATGACATATTAATTCAAATCAATGGTGTAAATATCTATTACACTTATATCTTACGTGCTGAACTTGGTAAATTTGTTATCGGTTCAGGCGAAGAATGCGAAATTACTGTTTACCGTGGTGGAGAGTACATCACCCTAACAGTAACATTCTAGGAGGTAAATATGAAACATTTTAATAAATTAATCATAATTATCCTTACATTTATAGCTTTAGTTACTTTAACTAGCTGTTCAATTGGTGATTCTCGTACCGTAATAGTAAATGAGGATCTAATCAAACTAAATATCGGTGAAAGTACAATACTTACTTTGTCAAACAGCGAAAAAGCAACATGGAGAAGTGAAAACACGGATGTGGCAACAGTTAATGACCAAGGCCTAGTAACCGGAATCAGTGGTGGAATATGTAAAATCATCGCAACAGTTGGCGCTAAAGAATATTCAATCCTAGTAAGTGTTAGTATTGTTGATGATGTTGTGCCAGAAATGATAATTAGCGGTAAACAAACAATTTACATCGGTCAAAGTGTTGAATTAAAAGCAACATTTAGTAATGTAAAAGTAACTCCACAAGTAAGTTGGACTTCAACTGATCCTGATATCGCCACAATCACTAGTGATGGTGTTCTTACTGGCGTTAAAGCAGGAATTGTCACTATTAAAGCTCAAGCAGTATTAAATGATTTAGTTACAATTGACTATATCATCTTAGTTAAAGATAAGAACTCTGTTTTATATGATACAGTTGGTAATTACATCGAATCAAGACATATAATAATTGATGGTGAACTTGACCTAACTAGCCTAAATGGTGTCACAACAAAAGTTATCGAAGACAACTACGCATCAACTATCGGTGTAAGCAACTATCAATATGTAAATATCAGCGCAACTGAAAAGTCTCTTGAAAGAGCTGGTGTTGGAACAGGTATTATCTTTAGACGTGATGAAGTAGCAAAAGGTTATAATTATTACGTAATTACAAATTACCATGTAATTGATAAAAACGAGGCATTGAAAGTATATCTTGGTGACCGTGATGAAGAAATTGACGCAGTTGCAATTGCAACTGATAGTGATTTAGATATCGCAGTTTTAAGATTTACTTATAGTGGACTAATAAATGTAGCAAGACTTGGTTCAATTGATGATGTTAAAGTTGGTGATTTTATCATCGCTTTAGGAAATGCTGAAGGATATGATTACTATGGCTCAGCTACATTTGGAATGGTATCTTATGTTAATAGAAGCCTAAGAGGCGAATCAGCTATATATATTCAACATGATGCCGCAATCAATCCTGGTAATAGTGGTGGACCATTATTTAACCTTAAAGGTGAAGTAATTGGTATCAATACTATAAAACTTGCTGATACTGATATCGATAATATGGGATTTTCAATAACTATTGATGTTGTTAAAGATTTCCTTACAAAATCAAATATCGAATTCAATATCGAAGATAATTATAATAAC
>LVBR01000070.1 GCA_001604495.1 Acholeplasmatales bacterium Tener_01
AAAAATATAAGCCTATTTTTTTAATTGAACATTGCGATAATTATAATTCTTATTTGGTACATTTGGATGGTGATTATGAATATTTATTTATCCAAGCTCTTGATTATTATAATACATTTATTAATTTTAATTATGAAAATGTATTAAGAACCATCAAGAAATATTTTGTGATTGATGAAAATGATATATCTAAGGAAATTGAAATAATTGTTAATAATTATGAGAATGATGATTTTATACCTAAAATGTTAGAGTCATATGAAAAGCAGGAGGACAATTGAAATGATTTATATTACTGGAGATACTCATGGAAATATAGATTTTAAGAAAATAAAAGATTATTTCTCTAAGAAATATGTTACAAAAGAAGAATATTTAATTATATTAGGTGATGCCGGAATCATCTGGAGTGAGAATGAGTGTTTTATTCATAATTATGCTTATTTAGGATTAACTATTCTATTTATTGATGGAAATCATGAAAATTTTGAACTATTAAATAAATTTCCTATCGTTACTTTTAATGGCGCAAGATGCCATAGATTGTATTCTAATGTTTATCATATTTTAAGAGGAGAAGTAATCGAGTTAAATGGACTATCATTCTTCTGCCTTGGAGGTGCAACTTCTATAGATAAAGCAAGACGAATAAATCGGATTTCTTGGTGGAAAGAAGAAAATATAAGTGCTAGTGATATTGAAAATGGTTTAAGTAATCTAGAAAAATATAATTATAAAGTAGATTATGTTTTAACACATTGTGCGCCATCTAAAGTTCTTGAAAAGATGTTTGATTACGATGTTGATTTAAATACTAAAGTTTTAGAAGACTTTAGATCAAAGATAGAATACGAATATTGGTTTTTTGGTCATTATCACAAAGACAAAACATATAATAATTATAGATGTTTTTATAACGATATCTTAGAGATAAAAGCATATAAACAAATTAAAAAGAATGTTAAATTTGAGATTCTTACAAAAGAAGATAATGAACACTTTTTAAGAAACAGAAAAACAGGAAGATTAACTAAAATTTTAGAAAGTGATTTGCCAGAATGGTATTACCATAATTATTCATATAGATATTGGTATTATAATCTCAAAGGAATAACTGATATTGCTTTTTATCCATCACCATTTGATAATCATATTAGCAAGGATTCACGAATTTACTTACATTATCATGGAAAATTAGAAAAGGATTATAATGAAAGACCAATTGATGAAGATAAGTGGGATAGTCACACATGGCGTTGTAATATAGTTGATTTTATATTATCTGTTGATAAATATTCGCCAGATATTAATACTGACAAAGTTAAAGCACAAATTAACCTTGTTTATGATCAATACAATGGTAGTAATGGAAGTTTTTTTAAAACAAATAATCGAGTGATGGTAAGACCATTTCCTAACTTACCGACCCAAACATATGTTGAAAGATATTCCAATAAGAAAGCACAGTATGAAGTCTTAGAAGGAAATATAATATTATCACAATTTATAGATTTTGAGAGAGCAAAAGAATATGCAAAAGTGTATGTAACTGGGAATCTAGGAATAGATGTTTTAAAGGTGTGTGTAGGTGATGAAGATACGGACTTTATTGAAGCTTACGACATTTCTCATAATATGGAGAAATGGGTTTATTTGAAAAAGTGCAATAATACAAACGATAATAATGGAGGCATAAATGGATAATAGTTTATTGAATTTAGATATTAATATAAATAACACAAAAAATATAGTTGATGACGTTTATGAGATAATTAATAAAAGTAGACAAATAGCATATCAAGCTATAGATATAGTTTTATTAAAAAGAAACTGGTTAATTGGAAAAAGAATATATGAAGAAGAAATGAGAGATGTTAGACAAGAAAACTATGGACTAGAAATAATTAAGCAAATATCCTGCTCTTTAACTAAAAAATACGGAAAAGGATTTTCAAAAAGCAATATTTATTCCTTTTATCGTTTTTATAAAGAGTATCAAAACATTTTCCAGACACTGTCTGGAAAATCTTTTAAAGTTCTTTCTTGGAGCCATTATAGTATACTTTTATCTATTACTGATTTAACTGCTAGAAAATGGTATGAAAAAGAAGCACTTGAATCAAGATGGAGTTTTAGAACTTTAAAAAGAAATATTGAAACAAAGTATTATTATCGCTTGATTGCCTCACAAGTAAAAGAACGGGTAATTAATGAGATGTTAGATAAAACAAAAGAATACCAATTAGACACATTAGAACATGTTAAAAATCCTGTTGTCTTAGAATTTTTAGGATTATCACAAAGTGAATCATTAATTGAAGACCAACTAGAGTCAGCTATTATATCGAATTTACAAAGAGTTTTGATGGAATTAGGAAAGGGCTATGCTTTTATTGGTAGACAATATCATATTCATACTGATGAATCAGATTATTATGTAGATTTAGTGTTTTATAATTATTTATTAAAATGTTTCGTATTAATTGATCTTAAAACAAATAAGATTACTCATCAAGATGTTGGCCAAATGGATATGTATGTTAGGATGTTTGATGATTTAATTAAACAAGAAAATGATAATCCAACATTAGGTATCGTATTATGTTCAGAGACAAGTAAAGATATTGCAAAATATTCAATTCTTAAAGGTAATGAGTATTTATTTGCGACAAAATATAAGCTATATTTACCAAATGAAGAAGATTTAAGAATGGAAATAGAACATCAAAAGAGTCTATATTATCTTCATAAAAAAGAGGAAAGTATTTTGAATTAATTGATATGTCTATAATCTAGTTTGCACATGCTTAGTACATCGAAACAGTAGTATCAAGGCTATTGGAAACAAATCTACACCAAACAAAGAATTTAGAACTTTGCCCAAAAAGAGATAATCAAATCAATGATTGCTCCTTTTTTGTATGTATTCTTGAATAATTTTTATAAGAAGATATAATAAGATGTGTGGTAACTATTTTTTAGGAAGGTGATCAAATGATTTCATTATTGATATCATTAGGTGTTTTAATAGGTGGCTTTTTTGTTTATGGTAAGTTTGTGGCTAAAATATTTGGTCCAGACAATAGACAAACACCTGCGATTAGTATAAATGATGGCGTTGACTGTGTTCCGATGAAGACATGGAAGGCCTTTTTAATACAACTACTTAATATTGCTGGTACGGGTCCGATATTTGGGGCTTTGATGGGTGCCGTATTTGGTCCTGTTGTCTTTTTGTGGATTGTATTTGGATCTATTTTAGGTGGTGCCGTTCATGATTATATGGTCGGAATGATTAGTTCAAGACACCAAGGAACTTCGATTGCTGAACTATCTGGTATTTATTTAGGTAAAAGTGTTAAATGGGTAATGAGAATATTCTCTGTAGTGCTTTTAGTTTTATGCGGAACGGTATTTGTAACTAGTCCTGCAGCATTACTTGATAGACTTACACCTGATTGGATGAATGGAACATTTTGGATGATTGTGATTTTAGGATACTACATCTTAGCCACAATCCTTCCAATAGATAAACTGATCGGTAAATTATATCCTGTATTTGGTGTATTATTAATAGTTATGGCGGTTGCGGTAATTGGAGGAATTTTGTTTTCTGGTAATTACACAATTCCTGAAATTACTCTAGAAAACTTGCACCCTGAAGGCACTCCAGTATGGCCATATATGTTTATTACTGTTGCTTGTGGCGCAATATCAGGATTCCATGCAACACAATCACCAATGATTTCTAAATGTATCAAAACCGAAAAAGAAGGAAAAGCTGTATTTTATGGTGCTATGATTAGTGAATCAGTTATTGCTTTAATTTGGGCAGCTGCTGGTGTTAGTTTCTATGGAACTACACAACTACTAAATGAAGCACTAAAAGGTGGCGCATCTAATGTTGTATATGAAATATCTCAAGGAGTATTAGGACGAATTGGTGGAATACTTGCGATAGCTGGTGTTATTATATGTCCAATAACTTCAGGTGATACCGCATTTAGAAGTGCAAGATTAATCTTGGGTGAAACATTCCATCTAGACCAAAAACGAATTGGTGGAAGATTAATAATTACTGTTCCGCTACTTCTTGGGGGTGGGTTACTAACAACATTTGCGATACTTAATAATAATGGTTTTCAAATCATTTGGCGATATTTCTCTTGGAGCAACCAAACACTAGCAATGATTGCCCTATGGGTAGTAACCGCATATCTACTTAAAAAGGGTAAATATTTCTTAGGCTCTCTTCTAACCGCAATCCCAGCAGCCTTTATGTCAAGTGTTACATTGACATATGTATTAATGGCTGATGAGGGCTTTAAGATTTCAAGTAAGTATGCATATCCTATTGGAATCTTATTTGGTTTAATCTTATTTATAATTTATGCAGTTATTGTTGTTAGAAAAGATATATTAAATGGCGCAAGACTTATTAGAAGGAAAAATGAAATAATCGATAATATGATTTCTTGGGCAAACTGTAAATTAGGAGAAAATACATACACTGGATTTTCTTTAGCATTTATTGAAGATTCTCTTGAAAAGAGTAATGATATTAAAATTGAAGTTGGAAATAGTGCTAAAAAGACAAGCGAATTATACTTAGATGATATACGTAGTGGCGTTCCTGAAAAAGGAAGTTTTGTATTTTATGACTTTATGGGTCCAGGTAATGGAGGACTTGAAAACCTTGGTCACTGTGGAATAAGTCTAGAAGATGGTAAAGTAATCCACGCATGGAATGAAGTAAGAATTGATAGATATTTAGATATTGAAAATATGTCATCAATTAATGGAGATAAACCTAAATATATCGGTTGGTTACCAATTGATAGAATTTTAAAACAAAATGCAAAGGATTAATATGGCATCAAGTAGAGATTATTTAGAATATATTTTAGATAACTTAACTGAATTAGATAACATAACATACAAAGCCATGATGGGAGAATTTATCATCTACTATGATGGAGTAGTTGTTGGTGGTATATATGATAACCGCTTGCTTGTTAAGATTACTAAATCACTAGATGACTTAATCCCAGACTTCCCAAAAGAACTTCCATACAAAGGTGCTAAAGAAATGGCATTAATAGAAGAAACTGATAATAGATATCTATTAAGAGATGTAATTTTAGCTGTTTATAATGATTTAACTAAAAAATAACCCATCAATCGATGGGCTATTTTTATATGTTAAGTTGCTAAATGGGCTTCATAATATTATAATAATTAATAATATAGAGGTGGACAATGAAAAACTTTAGAGAATTATCATACGAAAACATTAAAACGGGAATGCTATTTAGAAGTGAAATGCATCACAATCTTAAAAATAGTGATATCAACACTTTAAAAAAGAATAATGTTAAGACTGTTGTGGACTTAAGAATGCCTGAAGAATATGAAAAAGAAAAAGATACTGAAATTAGTGGCATTAAATATGTTCATATTCCTCTAATTACTATGGACTATATTAAAACTAACATGATGGAAGAAGCTAAAAGAATCCAAGCTAATCCATCACAAGATTTTATCTATCGCTTGTTTGTAAGAAATGATTTAAAAGAAGCTTGGACAAAAATCTTTGATCTACTATTGGAAGAAGAGGGGATACTGTTTCACTGTACAACTGGAAAAGATCGAACTGGGACAGTTGTTATGGCGATTTTAGAAGCACTAGGTGTTGGTAAAGACACAATTTATAATGATTACCTATTAACAAATAAAAATCCAATCATGCCTTTTAAATATAAAGTACGTGCCTTTTTCTTTAACAAAAAGAAAAAAGCAATGTTTTTAGAAAACTTCTGTGTTAGAAAAGAATTATTAGATACTGCATATGATGAAATTAATAAAGAGTACGGATCAATTGATAAGTTTTTGTTAGATGCATGTGGCTTA
>LVBR01000071.1 GCA_001604495.1 Acholeplasmatales bacterium Tener_01
AATAATAGTGTTTTTTTATTTCATAATTTATAAAAAAACCAAATATACTTATTATTCTTTAGGGAGTTGTAAAAAAAGCTTTACAATTGAATGATGAAATTTCATTTTAAGACTATCCTTCTTACTCGAGATGAACTATTAATGGCGAAAGATTATTAATAATTAAAAACAAGAAACAATAAACAAATAATAGTTTAATAATTTAATAAAATGTAATATAATTAATATAAGAAATAATAGTTTGTTAAGGGGATTAATTATGGATTTAGAGTCAAAAGCTGGATCAATTGAAGTGATTTGTGGGTGCATGTTTGCTGGTAAAACTGAAGAACTTGTACGTAGAATTCGTAGAATTGAATATGCAAAGAAGAATGTTATTATCTTTAAACCGGGAATTGATAATAGATATAGCGATACTGAAGTTGTAAGTCACAATAATCGTAGAGTTAAATCAGTTCAAATAAAAGAAGCAAAAGATATATACAAATATATAAAAGAAGATAATCTTCCTTATGCAATTGCAATTGATGAAGTGCAATTTTTAGATAATGAAGTAATTAATATATGTGAACATTATGCAGATTTAGGTGTGAGAGTAATTGTGGCGGGTTTGGACCAAGACTTTAGAGGCGAACCTTTTGGAGTTATGCCAGAGTTACTAGCTAGAGCTGAAGAAGTTACAAAGTTAACCGCAATCTGTCAAGTTTGTGGTGCGCCCGCAACTCGTACACAACGTATAATTGATGGACGTCCTGCTGATTATAACGATCCAATTGTTTTAGTTGGAGCTAAAGAGCAATATGAAGCTCGTTGCCGTCATTGTCACGATGTTCCAGGAAAGAAAAAATGATTGATAAATTAGATTTGAAATACATGAAGCTAGCTTTAAATGAGGCTAAAAAGGGATATTTATTAGATGAAGTTCCAATTGGTTGTGTGATTGTATCTAGTGGTGTAGTTATTAGAGCCCATAACACCAAAGAGAAAACTAAAGATGCTACATGTCACGCTGAAATTAATGCGATAAAAAAAGCGTGCAAAAAACTTGATGCTAAAGTTTTGCCCAATGCCACAATCTATGTAACAGTTGAACCATGCTTAATGTGCCTTGGTGCTATATTACAAGCAAGAATTACTAGACTTGTATATGGAGCTAAAGAAGAAAAGTTTGGTGCCACATCCGTTTTAGATAATTATCAATCTAACCATACGCTTTTAGTTAGTGGTGGTGTATTAGAAAATGAAGCAAAAGAGCTCATGCAAGAGTTTTTTAAAGCTAAAAGATTGAAATAAAAGTTGAAATATTGTATAATATAGGAGATCTCATTTTAGGTCTCCACATCCAATAGCTGGCAGTGAACCAGGTCAGGTCGTGATTGAAGCAGCCTTAAGCTTAACTGGTTATGTGGGTTTGGAGTCCTAAGGTGAGATCTTTTTTTGGTGATTATATGAAAATTGGTGATATTGAACTTAAAAACAATATTATAATAGCTCCTCTTGCGGGTTACACTAATATCGCATTTCGCAAGATCTGTAAAGAAATGGGAGCAGCACTTGTTTATACCGAGATGATTAGTGCTAAAGGTCTCCTATTTGAAAATGACAAAACTTGGGAGTTAACTAATACTTGTGAGACTGAGCATCCTGTTAGTGTCCAATTATTTGGGGGAACAGTTGAGGATATTACTAAAGCCGTACAAATGTTAGATAAAAGGGATGATATTGATATAATTGATATCAATATGGGTTGCCCTGTAAGAAAAGTATTAAAAAGCGGTAGCGGTAGTGCTCTTTTAGAAGACCCAAAGAAGGCATATGAAATAGTCAAAGCTGCCACATCTAACACTAAAAAGCCAATTACTGTTAAAATGCGCGCTGGAGTTGACCATAACAGTATTAACTGCAAAGAGGTTGCTAGGATGTTGGAAGAAGCTGGCGCTAAAATGATTGTTATTCATGGGCGCACAAGAAGCGATATGTACCGTGGAAGCGTCAATTTAGACTACATTAAAATGGTAAAAGAAGCAGTTAGTATTCCGGTAGTTGGTAATGGCGATATTAGGTCAATAGATGATGCGAAAAAAATGATAGAATACACAGGATGTGATGGCGTCATGATTGGTCGGGGTGCCATTGGAAACCCATGGCTTGTTCGTGATTTAGTTGGCTATTTTACTAAGCAAACTATAAAAGATGCCCCAAGTAGAAAAGAGAAAATTGATATGTTAAAATATCAATTTGATGAGATGCTAAAGATTAAAAGTGAGAAAAATGCAGTCCTTGAGATGCGTACAATTGCTAACTATTATGTCAAAGGATTTAAAAATGCTAAAGAATTAAAAATAAAATTAGTAAATTTAAAGACAAAAGAAGAATTTTATGATTTAATAAGATATATGAAGGAGGAGTAATAAATAAAATGGAATTAAAAGGATCAAAAACTGAAAAGAATTTGCGTGAAGCATTTGCTGGTGAAAGCCAAGCTCGTAACAAGTACACTTACTTTGCATCAGTTGCTAAGAAAGAAGGATATGAACAAATATCTGAAATCTTCTTAAAGACAGCTGAAAATGAAAAAGAACATGCTAAGATGTGGTTTAAAGCACTAGGAGAACTAGGCACAACAACTGAAAACCTACTTCAAGCAGCTGAAGGAGAAAACTTTGAATGGACTGACATGTATGATAGGTTTGCTCGTGAAGCTGAAGAGGAAGGATTCTTAGAACTTGCAAGACAATTTAGAGGCGTTGCTAAGATTGAAAAAGCTCATGAAGAAAGATACCGTGCACTTTTAAATAACATTGAAATGCAAAAAGTATTCGAAAAGAGCGAAGAGACAATTTGGGAATGCCGTAACTGTGGACACCTAATCATTGGAAAGAAAGCTCCTGAAAAGTGTCCTGTATGTGCTCATCCAAAGAGCTACTTTGAAGTAAGAAAAGAAAACTATTAAAAATAAAATGGTATCCAGAAAGATACCATTTTTGCATTTAACAAAGATTCATTTGATTATATATAACAAGTATGATAATATAAATTTATAAAAGAGGAGGAAATTAAATGCCAAATTTAGGGCTATCAAAAAGTCAAGCATATAAATCTTTTGAAATTGAAAAAGTTGCTTTAGCTTTTGTTAATCTTAATGAGGTACAGCTTGAAACAATAGGCATCGGAGCTAAAGTTGCAATAGGAAAATTTAGTATTGGAGCTAATGTAAATCTAATAGGTGGGACATCCATTACTTTCGGACTAGATAGTTATTTAGAAAATGGTGATATTAGAACAGATGGATTTACCATAGGTTTAAATACGGGTTTTTTGGTGGCATTGATATTTAGTGCTTATATGCTGGTGACTACTGGAAATTCTAGTCCATTACCTTGCTTCCAATGATTAATGAATGAGGAAAAGCGATGAAAAAAAATATAATTATAGCCAATATAATATTTTATATGACTCTAATTTCTCCTGTTGTTTCTTTTAGTTTATCATGCTTAATAGGTGAACCAAGCATATTTGGAGTTGCTGGTATAGTAAGATATTCATGGATAATGTGGCTATTTATTCCTATTGGAATTTTATCGATTATAGTTGCATTAAACCAAAAAAAGAATAATCAGAATCATAAGAAAAACATTATAATTGCATTTGTTTGTTTACCTATACTTATGCTATTTGGTTCATATAGGTTTATTTTTAGTAATGTTTCATATGATACTAATAGTATATTAAATGTAGAAGAAAAGACTAAAATTGAATTACCAGATAATATAAAAGTCGTAACTATTGAATCAGAATCTTATATTGAAATATATGCTAAAGTCATTGAAGACGAGAGTAAAAATGATTTTGAAACTAAAATAAGTAATAATCCATTATGGCAAAAAGAGTTAGATGCTGATATATTATTATTGTTACCTATAAATGTCCTATATGAAATAAAGACTTTTGACTATTTTGTCTTTTATAATGTTACATATGATGAATATAATAAGTATTCTTCAAAAGAGGAATACAAATTCATATATATAGCTTATGACAAAGAAAAACAGAGATTGTTTGTTTTAAATAGCATAAAAAATGGAAATTAATGAGGACGATTTTTGATGAGAAATAAAAAGGATATGAACAAATATCTGAAATCTTCTTAAAGACAGCTGAAAATGAAAAAGAACATG
>LVBR01000072.1 GCA_001604495.1 Acholeplasmatales bacterium Tener_01
TTAATAAAAAAGAAAATATTTACTAATTTTTTTAATTTTGCTTTTTTTGCCATAATAGGGTATAATAAGTATATTATTAAGGAAGCCAAACTATTATAAAAGAAGAAGGTGGTTGCTATGCGCTTTTTAGAATTTATGAAAGAATATTTTAAACATCACTGGATAAGACTATTAGTTTCTACATTATATGTTGCATCAATTTGCATTTTATATAACATTATAAATGATGGCTTTGCATATAGAGTTTCATATTCTAATGGTTTATTTATTGGTGGTGCCACAATTTTCCTATTTGGACTATTAACTATTGTTAATTATTTTGGTGGCTTTGATATTTTTTCATTCATGTTCAATAACAAAAGAGTAGATGGTCATCGTGAAACATTGTTTGATTATTCTGAAAGAAAGAAAATGGAAAGAAAAGATTCTGCATTTGTTTTCATTGATTATCTAGTTATTGGAACAATCGGAATGATAGTTTCTACTATCATATATCTTACAATTGCCTAAAATGGGCCAATTAGAACAAAAATTGGTCAAATTATAGGTGAAAATCAAATGTAAGCGCTTTACACGAAAGTAATAATAACTAAAATTGGTTTTTATTTGACGTGAAATCGTTTTCCAGGTAAACGAATTTATGAAAATAATTGATTATTTGCATAAAGTAGTATATAATTATAAAAAGAATAATTTTCTTGAACTATGTTTTTGAGAATTTTGAACTTTAAATAGGAGGAAAAAATGAGAAAATTTAAAAGTTTATTCTTAATTGCTCTTTCTCTATTATTAGTTGTTGGTTTATTCGCATGTGGTAAGACTCCAGATGTAGAACCAGAAGTTAATGTAGATGAAGTTAGAGCTACGACTCAAGCTGAAGTTGATGAACTATTTGCTAAACTTGACCGTGGTGCTTATAACGATGAAGACTTAGCAATATTTGATCAAATCCAAGCTTACGCTAATTTGTTCATTACTAATGCAAAAACTGCTGATGGCCTTGCAGATGCATTGGCTACAGTAAAGAAATTATATGATGATGAACTTGCTAAAGCTAAGGTTTACGCAAGTGGTGTATTCTCATATGTTGCATCAAGTTATGAAGAAAGAACTGAAATCCTTGCAATCTTAGAAGCTTATGCTTATGAACATTTCTTAACTGGTTTCTCTATGATTGACGATGGTGGTTACCAATTGTACAGTAAGACTGTTAAACGTGGTGTTGATACATATGTTCCTGGCTATGGTTGGGCTACATTATCAGATGGTGAAATCATTGCTGATTTAAGTGGCGAAACTAAAGCTGAATGGAAGAGATATTACCATAGTTTCCAAACATCTGACCCTGCTCAAATCAACTATGCAGATGATAAAGGTTCAGTTGTTGGTGACTTAGTTGCCTATGTTGCAAGTTCTTATTGGGACACAAGATTAAATGAAACTAATGATGGTTACGAATGGTATTCATTATTAGCTAACGAAAAACCAGTTGCTGTTAATGCAAATGCAAATACTGGTTTAGCTACACAATACAAATGGAGTATCAAAGTTGGTGGAGATCTTAAATATGATACACTAACTACTAATGCTACATTAGCTAAGTATAAAGGACAAGCTGTTGCTGCACAAGACTACATTACTCCATATCAATTGTATTATACTAAGGCTTTAGGTTGGGCTCGTAGTGCTGAAAACTTAGATGGTGCTGGTTCAATCAAAGGTTCTGCTGCATACTACAATGCTTCTGCTGAAGGCTTCAATGCTACAGCATGGGAAAATGTAGGTATTAAAGTTAACCAAGAAGGCGACCAATGGTATATGAGCGTTGAATTCAATACTCCTTGTACTCCATTCTACGCAATGTACTATATGGCATCTACAATCTTCTCACCTGTTCCTGAAGACTTCATTAAGGATTTAGGTAAATTAAACGGCGCTCAAGCTGGTGAAGAATGGATTAAAGGTGCTGCATTATTTGGAAAGACTAATATTGACTTA
>LVBR01000073.1 GCA_001604495.1 Acholeplasmatales bacterium Tener_01
TTTTAACAGTTATTATTGATTTATCATTTGGACAAATCAGAAGCTTAGTTGTTGCAGAAACAGTATTATATGCATTTAAGATATTATTCTTATTAGCATTAACATTCTGGAAGAACCTTGGAAAAGAAAGAAGCTTTGTTTTATTCTTCTCAATTTTAGTAATTGATGTAGTAGCATTAATCTTGGCTATAGTTTATATGTCAAAGATTGGATTTGACTTTAGCTTAGCTGGTTACGTTGCTGCAATAATTGCTGATGGAACAATAGGTCTTGCATTAAGAGGAAAATACAAAGACAAAGAAGCAAGAGGAACAGAATAATTAGTAAATAAGTAGTCTATAAGATTTTATCTTATAGACTTTTTTATTAAACAATTGTTTAATAAATGATATAATTTAAATGTAGCGAGGTGTAATATGAAAAAAATCTTTATTCTGTTTTTATTAATAATATCTATGTTTACTATTAACTGTGGTAAAAGTAATAATAGTAAAGATATTGAAAAAGTCATTAGTCAAATGACAACAAAAGATAAAATATCACAAATGATTATGATTGCTTGTAGAAGTAGAAATGGTGTTAATTTCACTTCAATTACAAGTGAAGTTAAAGAATTATTAAATGAATATGGTTTTAATGGTGTTATTTTGTTTGCCCAAAATATAGATAATAATATACAAACATACGATTTAATTAAAGATTTGCAAGAAGCAAATAACGAAGGAGGACATCCTGGGTTGTTTGTGGCAGTAGACCAAGAAGGTGGTAGAGTAACTAGACTTAGTGAAGGAACAACCACAATGGGTAATATGGCACTAGGTGCAGTTAATGATATTGCTACCACAAAAAAAGTAGCTTCACTAATTGCTAGTGAAGTAACTTCATTAGGTTTTAATGTAGATTTTGCACCGGTAGCTGATATTAATAATAATCCTAATAACCCAGTAATTGGTGTAAGAAGTTTTTCTGATGACAAAACTATTGTATCAAATAATGTCAAAGCCTTCATTGAAGGCTTTAAAGAGGAAAATCTTATCGGTTCACTTAAGCATTTCCCAGGACACGGAGATACTGATACTGATAGTCATACAGGACTACCTTTAATTAATAAAACACTAGATGAACTTTTAGAATTTGAGCTTTATCCATTTAAAGAAAACATTAATAATATCGAAATGGTCATGACAGCCCATATCGTATATCCTCAAATTGAAAAAGAAACTTATGTTTCCAAATCAACTGGTGAAGCAATTAATCTCCCAGCAACCTTATCAAAAACTATTTTAACAGATGTTTTAAGAGGGAAATTAGGATACACTGGTATTATTGTAACTGATGCTTTGGAAATGGCCGCAATTGATGCCCACTTCGATAGACTTGACGTTGCCCGCTTGGCAATTAATGCAGGGGCTGACGTTTTACTAATGCCGGTTGACATTAGTACAAAAGATGGTATCAATGAACTTGAAAAATATATAGACGATGTTTGTAATTTAGTAAGTAGCGGTATTATTAGTATTGATAATGTTAATAAAGCAGTTGAAAGGATTCTAAAACTAAAAGCAAATCACAATTTGCTTAATGGAGCCACTACTACCAATAAAGAAAGAGTAAGTAAAGTTGGTTCAATTGAAAATCACAATAATGAATGGGAAATTACTAAAAAAGCAATCACTTTACTGAAAAATGATAATGCGCTACCAATACTTGATAATGATAGAGTATTAATTGTTTCAGAAAGCGATAATGAACTAGCAATTAGATACTCGCTTGATTTAGTAGATAGAAATGCCACAGTTTTAGATCTTAGTAGTGTGGATGAGGCTACTTTAGATAATTTTGATAAAGTTATATTTATTTCCCAAATGGGAAATAAATCATACCTTACAAGTAAAAATGTTACTAAGATAAATACTTTAACTAAATATTTAAGTGAGAAAAATAAGAAAAGCATCATTCTTAGTACTAACCTTCCATATGATGTGGCACTATTTAGTTATGCTAGTTGCTTGGTTGTTTGTTATAGTCCAAAGACTATGACAGAACTACCAATAGAGGATAGTCAAATTAAACAATATGGACCTAATATCCCTGTTAGTATCTATATGATGTTTAGTGATTCTAATTACCAAGGACACCTTCCAATAAATATTCCAAGTATTGAAGATGGTAAATTTACTAACAATATCCTATTTGAAAGAGGATATGGATTAGAAAGATAGTAGATTATTATTATTTGAGGTAGTAAAATGAATTTAAATGACGTTTTAAATGATTACTTAGATAAAAATAATAAGTGTGAGCACTTAGCAATTTCAATTGAAGAAATTAATGGTAATATAAAATATTACTATAATGAACTAGATGAAATGCCAACAGCAAGCACTATGAAACTTTTTGTTTTAGGAGCTCTACTAAAAAAGTGTGAGAGGGGATTAGAAGACTTAAATAGATTAGTTAAAGTTGAAAAAGAAAACTTCTACCTAGGAAGTGGTGTAATGAAGTATTTAAGTAGTGGCATAAGCTTAAAAATTATTGATTTATTAACTTTAATGATTATTGTCAGTGACAATTCCGCAACAAATCTTTGTGTAGATTTAGCTGGAGGAGTAGAAGAAGTTAATAAACACATTAAGGAACTTGGAATTACTAAAGCAGTAGTTAATAGAAAAGTGTATGATCCTAACCCTAACAAGCTACCTCTATCACTTGTAGCACCAATTGCATTCACAACATATCTAACTAAAATAAGAACAACTGATTATTTAAGTAAAGAATATAAAGATATATTCTTTGATATTCTTTCAAAACAACAATTCAAAGATATGTTCCCAAGATATCTTCCACTTATGGACTTTTATGATGATGGAAAAGTTGAAGTGTTTAATAAAACAGGATATGATGATGAAGTTAGATGCGATTGTGGCATAGTATTATTAGAAGACAAGCGTGAATTTAGTTATGCTATTATGATTGATGGAGCAATTGATGAATCATACAGCTTTGACAATAAGACTCATCACTTCATGGCAAGTATTGGTAAACTATTCTATGATACTGTAACTAAAAACAAATAAACTA
>LVBR01000074.1 GCA_001604495.1 Acholeplasmatales bacterium Tener_01
TCTATTTACAGCAACTCCATGACCAGCACGAGAAAGATTATTCATATAAGAAGATATGACGATTGATAATACTTCTTTAAATCTATCTTTATTATCAAACTTAGAAGTAAAGATTGTCTCTTCAATTAATTCAAGTGCTTTATCAATCTTGTTATATAAACAGCATCCACTAGCAATTAGATTAGCTAAATAGTTATGATTCTTAGATAGTGTTTCAAAACGATAGCTAATGCCGCCTGTATGAATATTTGTCTCTTGCTCAAGTTCTAAGTATGAATACTTTTCAGTATTTACTGCACCTAGCATTGAAATTAATAAACTCAAATAAGGAACATTTTCAGTACCAACATTTTTAACATTGAATAAAATATCAAAATATGCAATCTTATTAGTACTATAGTCGTGTTCAACAACCTTAACACCTTTTACAGTGTATTCTTTGTTTTTAAATGGACGAATATCGTAACTTAAATCTTCTTTCTTAAGTAGCGGAATCTTATCTAAGTCTTCTTTTTTGTCTTCTTCTGCTTGATACGCTTTTAATTCTTTAGTTTCTAAAATTATCTTTTCAATATCTCTATCGTTTAAACCTTTTTTAAACTCTTGAAGCTTTTCTTTAACTTTAAGTTCTTTTTCTTCTTGTAAAGTTTCGCTAGGTCTTGCGATAACTAGACCTTTATGAGTAGTATTGATTAAATACTTTTCAATTAATTTCTCATAATAATCAGTTTTAATGTTTTCTCTTAATGTTGAAAAGATTGTTGTTAAATCAAATGGTGAGAATGGATCATTATCATCATATAGCCATGTTCCTAAAGCGCCAATTGCATAAATTAAACCTTTGCTCATTCCGCCATAGTCAGCTTCTCTTGTTTTAAACTCTAAAATATTAAGGCTAGCTTCAAGTGCTTTCTTGTCTAATCCTTCTTTTACAAGTTTCTTTAAGCAATCTTCAATAGTTTTTACAAACTTTTCTTTGTCTTGATATTCAGCATTCTTAGCTTTAACTGTAAATATTGGTTGTAAAGCCCCACTTTCAAATCTACCTGTTATTACTTCACCAACTCCAGCTTCAAGCAATGCTCTTTCAAGTGGGGAACCATTAGCTTCAACTAAAACCTTAGCTAAAACATCCATACCATTAGAGTCAATTTGACTTACTCCTTTAGGAAAAGCAACACAGTATGATAGATAAGTCTTCTTATCAAGTCCTTGTCCCTTAGTAACTGGATAGAATACTTCTTTTGTTCTTGCTTCTTTTAAAGGTTTTTGTTCACAAAGCTCGCTATTTGGATCAATCTTATCGAATTTAGATAGATATTCTTCATCTAAATATGCTAACTTTTCATATTTATCAAAGTTTCCATATATAACAATGTAACTATTAGATGGATGATAATACATTCTATAGAATTTCTTAAAGTTTTCATAAGTAAGTGTTGGGATGGCATCAGGATGTCCACCACTTTCAAAGCCATATGCAGTGTCTGGGAATAAAAGGTTCATTGTTTCTCTTTCTGTTAGAGAATCAGGAGAAGAGAACGCACCTTTCATTTCGTTGTATACAACACCATTTAATGTAATATCTTCATCTTTATTAGTTAATTCGTAATGCCAACCTTCTTGTTTGAAGATCTTTTCGTTTGTTAGGATATTTGGATAGAAAACTGCATCCAAATAAACATCCATTAAGTTTTGGAAGTCTTTATCGTTGCAACTTGCAACAGGATAAATAGTCTTATCAGAAAATGTCATGGCATTTAAGAACGTATTTAATGAACTTTTCATTAGTTCAACAAATGGTTCTTTAACAGGATATTTTCTTGATCCACATAAAACTGAGTGTTCAATGATGTGTGGAACACCAGTGTCGTCTTTTGGAGGTGTTCTAAATCCTACACAAAACATCTTATTCTCGTCATCGTTTTCAAATAATACTATTTTAGCGTTTGTTTTATTATGAATAAGAAGAGTTCCTTTTGAATTGATATCTTTTAATTCTTCTTGTTTGATAATTGTATAATTTTTATTCATTTTCTTCTCCTCTAATAATCTTTTTGACCTTTTTATTTAATTCAACACGAGCAATAATAATCACACGTTTGCACCCACAACATTCAAGTTTCATATCAACACCGGGTTTAATAACTTTCCACTTATTAGAACCACATGGATGATTCTTCTTGAATTCTAGAATATCTCCTTCTTTGTAATCTGTGTATATTTTCATAATTACTTCTCACCTAATAATTCTTTTGCAAGTTCACGATATTCTTTACTTCCCCGAGAATTATAAGCAAAGTCTAAAACACTTTTACCATACATTGGAGCCTCTTGAATGTGACTTGAACGGCTTATTATTGTTTTGAAAATCTTATTTGGGAATAATTCTTTTACTTTTTCAATCATCTTATAACCAAATAAATTACGATTATCAAGTTTAGTTAATAAAACTCCTTCAATTGTAAGGATATATCCCATCTTGTTTTTCTCTTTTTGAATTTGGTTGATCTTTTGAATCATTTGGGTCAATGCATCATAGGCATAGTAATCACATTCAACTGGAATAATTACCGAATCGCTTGCAAATAGTGCATTATCAATAGTAACTGATAAAGAAGGCGGACAGTCAAGCAAAACAAAGTCGTAATTATCTTTGATTGTTGAGAGCTTTTTATCTAAAAGACGCTCTTTATCCTCAAGTCCTATCAACTTTTCAACAATATTAGCAAGTTTACTTGATGATGGAATAATTGCTAGCTTTTCATCAATTGATAAAATCGTATCTTTGATATCAATTGGTGTTGTTAATAGATCGTATGAACTTATTTTTACATACTCTCTACCAATTCCTAGACCGATTGTGGCATTAGCTTGCTCATCTAAATCGATGATCAAAGTGTTTTTACCTTCCTTGGCTAGGGCACTAGCTAAATTGATTGTTGTGGTGGTCTTGCCAACTCCACCTTTTTGATTGGCAATTGCGATTACTTTTCCCATAATATATTCTCCATTATAATGGTTTTTTCTTTATCTTAGCATAGTCACGTGGATAAATCAAATCACAAGATTTCTCTTTTTTTATCTCAATTATGACTCTTTCACCTAAATCATTAAGTAGGTTATACATATAAGTATTAGCTACCTTAGAATTTAATTTCTTTAAAGCTCCTTTGGCCTCATTTACTTCATCTAGATAATTACTACCTTTATAAGCAATAAAGCTTCCTTTAACACTTACATAAGGTATAGTTAACTCTAAAAGAACTCTTAAGTTACTTACAGCTCTAGCAGTTACAAAGTCAAAAGCTTCACGGAAGCTTGAAATGGCACTTTCTGCTCGATCACAGATAATATTAACATCATTAATTTCAAGCCTATTACATAATTCTTTTAAGAAATTAACTCTTTTTAAAGTTGGTTCGATAATAGTTAATTTAATACTAGGATTTAATATCTTTAGTGGGATTCCTGGAAAACCTGCTCCGCTACCAATATCACACAAAGATTTATTGGTTAAATCAAAATACAATAGGGCACAAGAAGAATCATAGAAGTGTTTAATATAAACTTCATCGATATTAGTTATGCTCGTTAGATTGTATTTTTCATTTTCGCTGACCAAGAACTCATAATAAATCTTAAATTTATCACTTTGTTCTTTAGTGAGATTTAATTTATTTATTACTTGTTCCATTTTTGTGTTCCAAATAAACCAAAAGCATTGTTATATCGCTAGGATTAACACCACTTATACGTGATGCTTGAGCGATTGTTTCTGGTTTAACTTTCTTTAGTTTTTCTCTGGCTTCAAGGGCTAAATTAACTATATTATCGTAATCAATATCATTTGGAATCTTTCTTGATTCCATTTTTTCTAGTTTTGACGCTTCTTTATAAGCTTTTTGAATATAACCTGAGTATTTAATTTCTATTAGAGCTTGTTCTCTAATCTCTTCATCCTTATCTAACTCTTCATCGATGATGTTATCTAGGATTTCAAATGTGGCTTCAGGTCTTTTCAAAAACTCTTCAGCAGTAACTTTTTCACTAATTAAAGATAGATTATTACTTGTTAAGTAATCATTTACTTCCTTCTTAGCAGTTATCTTTATCTCTTTAACAGTATCTATAAGGTTATTAATACGTTCTTTCTTTTCTAAGTACTTATTAAATCTTTCATCACTTACAAGTCCAACATCATGTCCATGACCAATTAAGCGGTCATATGCATTATCATGTCTTAATAAAAGTCTAAACTCAGCACGTGATGTTAATAATCTATAAGGATCTTTAACTCCTTTAGTAATTAAGTCGTCGATTAATACCCCGATATAGGCTTCATCTCTTCTTAAAATTAACGGTTCTTTACCTTTTAGTTTTAAACTGACATTAATACCAGCCATTAAGCCTTGGCAAGCAGCTTCTTCATAACCGCTTGTGCCATTAACTTGGCCAGCAAAAAAT
>LVBR01000075.1 GCA_001604495.1 Acholeplasmatales bacterium Tener_01
TTAAGCATTAACTCATAAGCTGTAAATATCCCACAAGGACCAGCGCCAACAATAATTACATCATACTTTTTTTCCATATATTATAATTCCTCTCAACTATAATATTATACCATAATTTTCAGATAAAAAAAGTCAAAGTTTTCTAAAACTTTGACATTTTTTCTTTCAGTGTATACCAATTAATTTATTAGTATTTAGCATTCTTAATCATCAATTCACACATACGATTGCTGAATTCTACTGGGTCTTTTAGACTGATTCCTTCAATTAGTAGTGCTTGATCATAAAGAAGTTTAGCATAAACATCTAACATTGGATCATTGTCATTGTATAAGTTTTCAATCGCTTCAAACAACTTATGATTTGGATTAATCTCTAAGATTCTTGTAGCTTTGATTTCACTACCCATTGGGTTTTGGGCCATAACCTTTTCCATTTCAAAGCTGATGCCATCTTCACTAACCAAACATACTGGTGATTCTTGTAGTCTCTCACTTAACACAACATCTTTAACATCATCTTTTAAGATTTCTTTTAGTTTTTCTAAAAGAGATTTCTTGTCTTCTGCTGTTTGTTTAATCTTTTCTTTTTCATCATCTGTTAATAAGTCAAGGTCACCTTGGTTGATTGATTTGAATTTCTTGCCATTGTAGTCTTGCATAATGCTAATAGCAAATTCATCAACATCATCAGTTAATACTAATACATCGTAGCCTTTCTTCTTAACGATATCCATTTGAGGAAGAGCCATAACGGCATCTTTATTCTTTCCTGATGCATAGTAAATGAATTCTTGGCCTTCTTTCATTTCTTCAACATATTCGCTTAATGTTACAAAGTCGTCTTTACTAACAGTGTGATACAATACTAAATCTTTTAATAAATCTTTCTTTAGACCAAATTTATCATAGATACCATATTTAATATTGATTCCGTAAGTATTAAAGAATTCAATGTATTTATCTCTTTCATTCTTTAACATTGCTTCTAATTTTGAAACAATCTTCTTTTCAACATTATTTGCGATATCTTCAATATCCTTTGACTTTTGTAAGATTTCACGGCTGATATTTAGATTTAAATCACTTGAATCAACTAAACCTTTAATAAAACGTAAATAATCAGGAACTAAATCTTTACATTTATCCATGATGAAGACACTCTTTGAATAAAGTTGTAATCCTTTTTCAAATTTATCAGAGTATAGATCATATGGAGCCTTCTTTGGAATAAAGATTAAAGCAGTATAGTTTAGCTTTCCTTCAACATTTACAAAAATATTAGCTAGTGGATCTTGATAATCATAATACTTTTGTTTATAGAATTCATTTAATTCTTCATCTGTGACTTCATTCTTCTTTTTCTTCCAAATTGGAGTCATAGAATTAAGAGTTCTAACTTCAATTACCTTCTTATATTTACCTTCAATAGGATTTCCTTCTTCATCTTTTTCTTGTTCTTGAGTTTCAAATTCCATCTTGATAGGATAACGGATGTAATCAGAATACTTTCTAACAAGGCTTTGGATTTCCCATTGGTCTAAGAAATTATCAAATTCTTCGCCTTTTCTTAAATGAAGTGTCACTTTAGTTCCACTAAAATCACATTCAGCTTCACTTATTTCATAACTTTCAGTTCCTTCAGATTCGAATTTATAAGCTTTATCAGAATATTCTGACTTACTTAAAACACTAACCTTATCAGCAACCATATAAGCAGAATAGAAACCAACACCAAATTGACCGATGATTTCTAGTTTTTCTTTTTCACTAGCATCTTTAAGTTTTTCTAAGAATTCACTAGATCCACTCTTAGCGATAGTACCTAAGCTATTAATCATTTCATCTTTTGTCATTCCAATACCATTATCTTTAATAGATAATAGACGTTTTGCTTTATCAAAACTTAGTTCTATTTCATATTCTCTTCCACGTTCTAATGTATCATCTGTCAGAGATAAGTAATGATGTTTATCAATAGCATCACTCGCATTAGAAATAAGTTCTCTTAAGAATATTTCTTTGTTTGAATAAATAGAATTAATCATTAACTCTAATAATCTCTTTGACTCAGTCTTAAATTCTCTAATTTCACTCATACTATTTATACCTCCTAAAAGTATAATTTACTACAATACTATTATACTACTTTTTGGCACTCTGTCAATACGAGTGCTAAAAATTATGACAATTTAAAAAGAGATATCATAAATGATATCTTTTGATACCATTTTAATATCTCTTAGTGTTTCTATAATATATCAGCTAAATCTCTTTTTAAAGATAAATGCTAATCCTAGTATTGAAATAATACTAAATACTGATTGAATAGCACCACTTGCACATCCTTTTTTAGCTGGTTCAACAACAACTGGGTCTTCATTAACTGGTTCAGGTTCAGTTGGTTCAGGTTCAGTTGGTTCTGGATCAGTTGGAGTAGTTTCCTCGTTTGTCTTACCATCACCTACTTTTACATCAAACATAAAAACGATGCATCCATTAATTGTTTCAAAATAAGATTCACCTTCACCTACAACCTCTAAAATTAAGTCTTTAGTAAGTTTTATAACTCCATCATTTACTTCTTTATTAACTTTAGTTCCCTCAGCTAAGCCCACTAGTAATACCTTATCTCCAACTTTTAATGAATCAATTGTAGTACCAGAGCCATGCTCTTTCATATTCAAGTAGTGATCGCACTTTTTAGTAAATGTGGCTTCTTTTTCGCCAATTAGTTCATCACCACTATATACTTCAAGTTTATATGTGTGATCTCGTGTAATTTGGTCAAAGTCAAAAGTAAATGAGTGTTTCATATATGGTGCTTCTAAGTATTCACTATAAAGTGCGCCATCAACATAGAACTTATAATTTAATTTTGAGAAAGATTTATAATCATTAATTATTGATACCTTATATTCAGTACCAAGTTTTTCACTGAAATCTTTAATCTCACCATCTACTTTAACATATTTTTCCATTTCGATAGTTCTTTTATCCCACAAAGTTACTCTAATTTTTAACTTATTACCCTCAACATCATATAAATCAAATTTATTAGGGATATTATTATAATTTATTAATTGACTTAAAATTGTCTTTTTAGAAACAACTTCAATTAACTTAACATATTTTAATTCGCTTGAATTATTAAGTTTTAGTGTAGCCATTTTTTCAGGGACAGCTAATGGAGTTATCTCAATATCACTTAAGAACTTCTCTTGGTTAAAGTCGTTTTCACCAAGATCAGGAGCACTTCTTTTAGCTTTGATTGTAAATTGATCTCTTCTAACGCCTTCTTGGTCATAACATTCAACAAGCATTGAGCTGTCAGTAACAGAAATAACGGCACCAAGTGAAATTCCCAAAGTCCTGATGTCTAAGACTTTTTGGTGAAGTCCATCTTCAACTGTTGTATTATCAAGTTCTCTTCTCTTATTTCCTGATGAACCTAAATCCATATAGTAAGTACCAAGCATTGGATCATCTGATACCATATTATTGTATAGTTGATAAGTTCTTGAATGCATGTGGTCATGGCCACTAATAACTAAGTCAACCTTACACTCATCAAAAATAGGATACCATTGTGGTCTAATCTTTTTACTAACGCTTGAATCTTCTTTTGTTGAACCGTAGATTGATTTGTGACCGAATACAACTAAGTATTGGAATGTTCCTTCTAGGCTCTTAATTGTATTTTTAAACCATGTAGCCTCTTCATCAATCTTTGCATTTGATACGGTATTACTGTCTAAGAAGTCAAGGCTTACAAATAATACATTATTATAATAGAAATAGTAATTACTATTCTTACTTAGTGATGCACCATTTGAAGGATTCTTTAAAAGGTTATTGTATGTGGCAGGTTCTGGCATCATTGGGATTGGGCTAGTATCACTTCCCCAATATTCATGGTCACCAGGAGCACTCATAAATATAAAATTAGAGAAAGTATTCTTACTATCATCAAGTAGCCAAGTCCACTCAGCTTCAAATGCGGCTGTATCAGTTAAGTCACCACTACAAACAACAAGTGATGGATTAGAAGCAATTCTATTGATTCTATCAATTAAGTCATGAGCTACACTATTGTATTTATTTTGATAATCGCAGAATGCGGTAAACTTCCATTCGTTAGTTAGACCCGCTGTAGTGAAATGGTAAACTGCGCTTTCTTCATCTTTCAAACATACTTTGTAAATGTATTTTGTTCTTGGAGTTAAATCAGTTAATTCCAAATAACAAACATAACGTCTTTTTGTGTAGAATGAATCAGTAGTACTAGCGTTCTTTACACCTTCAGTTGACCAAAACTTTTCCATAGTTGGTTTTAACTTTTTGGCGTTTATAAATTCTATATCGTTAGCTTCAGTTAATAAAACATAACTACCGCTATCATCACTATGCCAATTGATAGTAATTTCTTTGGAAGCATCTGTTCCTGCTGTTGTAACAATATGATAAATTGAAGTTGTTGCGGCTTTCATAATGCTTCCTCCCAAAAAGAATAATCCAAAACACAAAATCAAGAGTAATAAGATTTTTTTCATATTCATTTCTCCCTTATACTAATATTATAACATACAAATAAATAAAAGTCCTTTGTGAATTAAATTGCTAAATTTAATAAAAAAAAGATTTAGATGATTTCTCATCTAAATCTATTTTAT
>LVBR01000076.1 GCA_001604495.1 Acholeplasmatales bacterium Tener_01
TCCATATCATACTTGATATCGTATGGAGCAAGTTGTCTAACGATATTTTTACGAATTTCAACTGTTGAGTTTGTGGCATCGATTATAACGTCTCGTCCATCGGCTAACTCAACACTTACAAGGCGATATAATTCTTTAAAAACCTCAAATTGTTTAAATTCAGGGTGTTCATCACGAATATTATCGCTTGAGACAACTTTAATATTTAATTTTTCACTGAGTTTTTTGGAATAAGTTGATTTACCACTACCGGGAATACCAACCATAACATGAATTGTAGCCATTCTTTCTCCTAAAAATAAGCACCATAGGTGCTTATTTATTCATCATCTTCACTATCGATGATATCTACTTTAACTTCTTCAACTCGCACACCATCGACTTTTTGAATAGTTACTTTGATATTTTTGTAAGTGAAGCTATCACCAACTTCTGGGAACTTCTCTAATACCTCTGTACACCATCCACCGACAGTAATGTATTCACTTTCAAAGTCTTTATCATCAATTTCAAGAATATCTAAAAAGTCATAGATGTTCAAATCACCATCGAAGATATATTCATCTTCACTTTTTTTAGTGTAATCTTCTTCTGGAATATCAGTTTCATCCCAAATGTCGCCAACTAATTCTTCTAAGATATCCTCTAAGGTAATTAAACCTAAGGTTCCACCAAATTCATCCACAACAATCGCAAGATGTGAGTGTGTCTTCTTAAATTCTTTTAAGATTGCACTTATTGCTTTAGTTTTGTGAACGTAAGTTGTTGGGGCAAGCATTTCTTTAAACACTTTAGAATTAATTGGATCACCATTTAGTAATTTTTTAATTAAATCTTGAGTATTAATAATACCAATAATATTATCGATTGTACCTTCATAAACAGGAATACGAGAATATGTGAAGATATTGACATCGTTAATTAAGTTTTCAATATCATCTTCAATATCAAATGCGAAGATATCAACACGTGGTTGCATAATCTCTTGCGCCGTAACATCAGTAAAATCGATAGCGTTACGAACTAAATCACCAGTTTCTTCATCGATGAAACCATCTTCTTCAATTTCATCAACCATTGTAATCAACTCCTCATCAGTAACAACTTCTTTTTCTTTAGGTGTCCAAATAGGACTTAAGAAGTTAGTGAATTTTGTTGAAACGAAGACAATTGGTTTAAAGATAATTGTTAAAAATGTAAGCATATTAGCATATAACAAGCATAACTTGTATGAAAAACGTGTGCTAATAGTCTTTGGTATTATCTCACCAATAGTTAAAATATAAAGTGTTGCAAAAACGGTAGCAATAATTGGACCTTTATTATCTCCAAAGTAACTTGCAGCAAGTATTGCACTGCATGAAGATATCGCCACATTCACTAAAATATTAGTAGTTAGGATTGTAGCTAAAAGCTTAGGGTAGTTATTAATCAACTTCAAAGCTTTTTTAGCACGTCTATTATTGTTATCAGCAGCTTTCTCTACTTTAACTTTATTAACTGTTGCATATACTATTTCACTACTAGATGCAAAAGCAGAAACGATAACTAATAAAACCATCAAGATTATTAAAAGAATTCTATAATCAGGCATTTTGTCCACCTCCCTCTAAAGGAGTATCAGATTCATCCATATCAACAACCAATTCTTCTAATACATCTTTCATGGTAACCATTCCTATTGTCTTCCCTTTTTTGTTTTGAACAATAGCAATGTGTGTTTTATGTTGTTTGTATCCTTCGAATATCTCATCTAAGGTAATTCTTGGGCTTACAAAGTATGGTTTTTTAAGTACATCAATCGCTTTAGTATTGCGATCATAAAATAGTTCCTTTAAAAATGTTCTAACATGTAAAATGCCAATAATATTGTCAATTGATCCATCATAAACTGGAATTCTTGAATAACTGTGGTTAACTAAGAATTCTCTTAATGTTGGATTATCGCAATCTTTAATGTCAATTGCCACAATATCATCACGCTTTGTTAAAACATCTTTAACTAATATATCACCAAAATCGACAGCATTTTGAATGATATCACTTTCCTCTTCGTCAATTACTCCTTCTTCCTCAATCTTTTCAATTACATCTTGGAAGTCATCTTCAGTAAATGATTCTTCTTCTTGACCACCCTTCTTAAAGCCAAGTCTTATTAACCAAACGATGAAATCAAATAATTTCTCTAAAGGCCAAAAGATATACATTAATAAAGTTATCGGCCAAATAACGAATAATGACCATTTTTCAGCATTAACTTTTGCGAAGTTCTTAGGAATCATTTCACAAAATATAACAACTACTAGGGTTGTGGCGATGGTTGCTACAAGCGAACCACTAGCACCAAGCAAACTAACAAGCAAGATTGTTGTGATAACTGAAAGAAGGCTATCGACGATATTAGTACCAATTAAAATGGTAATAACAGCATCATCAAATTTATCAAATAATTTATCAAGTAGTTTTGCAGATGTCTTTCCTTCATCCGCAAGCACTTTAATTCTAATACGATTGCAATATGAAAGGGCTGCTTCACTTGATGTGAAGAAACTACATAATATTAATAGCCCAGCAATCAAAAAATACGAGAGAGGACCACTCGGGTCAATCATTTTATATTCACTCCTTTTTTTAATAATTATTTCTTTTTTATTACATTATATTCTATCAACTAACTATTATTTTGTCAAATTAAGCCCTGATAATTCAGGGCCAATTCTCATTATTTCTTTCCAAGTTTTTCTTCTAAACTTTTAGTGCTTTTTTTAGAAGATTCAAGCTCAACTTCATCGCGAAGTTTCTTTTGAGCAAGAAGTTGACGACGCATTCTTTCAACATGCTTATCATCATCTATCTTTTCTTCTTTAACATCTTCAGCTTTTTCTTCAGTTTCTTCTAAAAATTTATCTTCTTCGGAAGTTGCGCCATCTAGTTTTTCTAAGTCTTCGATATCTTTTTGAGATACTTCCTCTTCCTCTACTTCTGGCTCGTTAACTTCTTCAGTAGCTTTTGGTTCCTCTTCAGCTAAAACTTCTTCAGGGAGAGCCTCATCCTCTTTAGCTTCTTCAATTACTTCTTGAGGTTCTTCAACTTCTATGGTAGCAATTTCTTCTTGTTTTTCTTCAAAAACTTCTTCCTTTTCAACTAAAGCTACCTTTTTATCATCTTTAAAGAAGACAAACTTAGTAACTAATACTAAAGCAATGCCACCTAATACCATTAGAATTGACCAAAATTGAGATGGAGATATACCAGCAATTAATTGACCACGTTCATCACCACGAATATATTCAATTAAGAAACGCCAAATTCCATATGCAATTAGATAGATTCCAAAGTTTTGACGACCTTTTTTCTTTAAGCATAAATAGCTTAGAATACCAAATAAAATAAACAAGAATATTGCTTCAAATATTTGTGTTGGGAATACTACACCAGGAATTTCAGGGAAGTTTACGCCCATCCATGAATACCATTTGCCTTCAGGAACTACTTTTCCGTAGCAACAACCAGCACAGAAGCATCCAATTCGACCAAACCCATGAGCAATTAGAATTGAACATGGAACAACAGGCATAACATCTTTGAATCTTTCAGTATATTTCTTTCTAAAAATAAAGTAGATAATGAAAAATACTAAAGCTCCACCGATTAATCCACCCAAGAATGTCATTCCGCCCTTTAGGCTAAAACCAGCACTTGGATTTTCGATATAGTTATATACAGCTTGAAAGACAGTCGCAAAGAAGAATCCTAATCCGATTGCTAAATAACCATCCATTTCAATGAAGTCTAAATACTTTTTATTTACTCCTATTTTCTTACCAAATATACGAAGAACTAATATTGCACATACGATACCAATAGCAATACATACTCCGTACATATAAATTTCAAGTGAACCAAGTTTAATAATTGGATTTGGAAGCATATTAATCACCTATTTCTTTCTTATATATTTTAATTAAGAAATCTTCACCAAGAAGAGTTCTAAATATAATTTGCTTATCAAGTTTTGTAAAGTTAATCTTAGTAATTTCTCTTTTATCAACTCTTATATATTCACCATTATTTAAATCATCCATTAAATTTACTAAATAACAATGATATACAGTATTGATTTTATCTTCTAGAATAACTTCTCCTATTTTTCTAGCATCATCAATACTACAAATAGCACCGATCCTTTTACATGTAACTTTAATTACTTCATCATGAAAGTCGCTATCTTTAATTTTAACTATAACACCTTTATAGTTTTTATCTAAATAAACATCTAATCCTTTAACAAATACTAAATAGATATATTTATTCTCTTTAGGTCCTTTAACAACCTTAGAACTTCTAAAGCCTCTAATTTTAAAAGACTTGATTAAGTAAATAATAAATAGTACTAATCCAATTGCAATTGATGCAAAGAAAAACATCAAATAGTAGTAGTGATTCATATACATATTATTCTTTAAATCAAAATAATATGCTAAAAATATTACACCACCAAATACTACAGCAACTGCTAAATTTATTATACCTCTATTAATATATTTAAGATTAAATATTAATCTATTTATAATTAAATATAATAATCCAACAACCGCAATACTTGCTATAATTTGAACTATCATAATATCAACTCGACTTTCATACTATTGGTTATTATATCATATTTTTATAATATTTGATAGATACAATAATCAAATAGTTGTATATAAAAGAAGGAATATTAAAATTCCTTCTTAATTCTATTATATATAATATTTCCGTTGCTTACTGTCATATAGACATTCAAATTCTTGTCTATAACCGCAAAGTCAGCGTCTTTTCCTAAAGCAATTGAACCTTTTTTATCAAATATTTGTAAGTTCTTTGCTGGATTAACTGTAGCTAAATCGATTGCTTTTTCAAGTGAGATTCCTAATACACTCTTAATATTTAAAATCGCATCGTTCATCTTTAGTGTTGAACCGGCTAGTGTACCATCTTCAAGACGTGCTTCTTTACCTTTAACGATTACTTTTTGACCGCCAAGAGCATATTCACCATCAGGTAGGTGTTTAGATTCAATACCATCAGTTATTAAGCAGATACGATCTTGTCCTTTAATCTTATAAAGTACTTTAATAGCATCAGGACATACATGTACTAAGTCACAAATTAGTTCTGAGTAGATATTGTCACAAAGCATTACACCGCCAACTGTACCAGCACCTCTATGGTGAAGGCCTTTCATGGCATTGTATGTATGTGTTGCACTTGTAACACCATTTAGACTTGCTTCAACTACTTGTTCGCTTGTGGCATTAGTGTGGCCGATTGATGCAATAATCTTGTTTTGATATAAGTAATTAGCTAATTCTTTACCATTTTCTTCGTAAGCCATAGTAACTTCTTTGATATTATTACCACTTACATCTTGATAATGTTTAAATTGCTTAACGCTACATGGAACGATACAAGATTCAACTTGTGCTCCTTTATAAAGTTTAGAAATAAATGGACCTTCAAGGTGAATTCCTAAAGGATAAGCACCTTCAGTAGGATTAGATTCAATATAATTTCTAATGTTTTGTAAAGCTTTATCGATATTTTCTTCAGTTTGAGTCATTGTTGTTGGAAGGAATGTAGCAACACCTTCACTAGCAATTGTTTTAGCAACGTTAGCGATATCGTATTGAGTTGGATACATACAATCAGAATGATTTGCTCCATGAATATGTTTATCAATAAAACCAGGAACAACGATCAATTCATCTTTTAGAGTAATTCCATCATTATTTTCAAAAGAAACGATCTTACCGTTTTCAACTTTTAAACTAGTTTTAATTATACCTTTTCCTTCAACATAAACATTAACGTCTTTAAATCCATTAAATTTCATATCTAAAACTCCATTTCCATTAAATCATCTAATGTTACTTCAATTGTATTATCATTTGCTAGGTTCTTATATTCAAATATACCTTCACTAGCTTTTCTACCAACAACAATTCGATTTCTGATTCCGATTAAATCGGCATCTTTGAATTTTGATCCTGGGCTTTCACCACGATCATCAAATAAGCAATCGTAACCTTTTGCTTCTAATTTTTGTAATACTTCTAGTGCTTTATCGTAAGCAGGTGTTCCTTCTTTATCTAAAGGAATAATATGAATTTCAAATGGGCTGATTTCTTCTGGCCAAACAGCTTTATCATCACGATAATGTTGTTCTAAAACAGCCATTAGTAATCTACTAACACCAATTCCATAGCATCCCATGATAATTGGTTTAGATTTTCCATCTTTATCAACAAACACACACTTCATTGGTTCAGAATATTTTGTTCCAAGTTTGAATATGTGACCAGCTTCAATTCCTTTAGCTAATTTAATAGTACCTTTACCATCAGGTGATGGATCGCCTTCTTTTAAATCCATTAGTTCAACGTTACATGCGAATTCACTTTCATCGCTATAAGCGATTGTATCTTCACCAATGTCACATAAAACCATGAATTCTTCACTGTTCTTACCACCGATATTACCGCTGTCAGCACGAACAATACGATATTTAAGGTCAAGTCTATCTAAAATATTTTGGTATGCTTTTCTAACCTTTAAATACCACTCATCTAAATCTTCTTGAGTACTACTAAATGTGTATAAATCTTTCATGATAAATTCTCTACCACGCATAAGACCAAATCTTGGACGGAATTCATCTCTAAATTTAGTTTGAATTTGGTATAAAGCTAGGGGCAGATTCTTATAACTTTTAACATGATCACGAACGATTGAAGTAATTACTTCTTCGTGAGTTGGTCCAAGGCAAAATTCACGGTCGTGTCTGTCACTCAGACGCATTAATTCTTTTCCGTATGCATCCCATCTACCACTTTCAACCCATAAATCTTTAGATTGTAAACTTGGCATAAGTAGTTCACTACAACCAATGTTATCAAGTTCATAGCGAATGATGTTTTCAATCTTTTTAATTACGCGATATCCTAGAGGTAGATATGTATAAACACCAGCTGCTCCTTGTTTAATGTAACCGCCACGAAGTAATATCTTATGACTGATTACTTCAGCCTCTTTTGGCATATCTCTTAATGTTGGTGCAAATAATAATGATTGTTTCATTTTTACCCCCTACAACTCTTAATTATATTACTAATATCACCAAATGTGATATAAATCATTAATCCAAATAATAAAATCATTGTAACTGTTATTAAAATAGTTTCAACTCTCGCATTTGGTTTCTTCTTAGTTATCGCTTCATACGCAACAAATACTAGTCTTCCACCATCAAGTGCAGGTATCGGAAGTAAATTCATAATACCAATATTGATGCTTAGTAGTCCAGTTAAGTTAAGAAGTGATACTATTCCTTGACCAGCCGCAACTTTAGTTAAACTAAAGATTCCAACAGGCCCACTCATATCTTTAATACCAACGCCACCAGTGAATAATAATCCTAAAGTCTTAAAAACAACTGTGGCACTATTAACTGTTCTTTTACCACTATATACAAAACTTTGTAACAAATTGAATTTATATTCAGGACTTACCCCTATAACACTCTTAATTGCAGGGTATGTATCACCACTAGTTGATGCTTGTGATTCCATAAGTTTTTTAGCATATGGTTGAATTGAAATATCAATTACTTCACCATCACGTAAAACACTTAAATTGATAAGTTCTTTGTCTTCACCGATATATTCATTAAATAATTTATAGATTTCACTATTAGATTTAATAGCTACTCCATCAATTTCAAGGATTATATCATCGCGTTTAAGTTCTTTGTTACTGCCACTCTTACGATCATATAAACTATATCCTGAAACCATAAACTTAACTGATGTGAATCTTTCACCATTAGAATAGAATAAATCACTTGCCAAAACATTCATTTCTTTAGTTTCATTACCAGTTTTATATGTAATAGTGATATCACTTGTTAGGTTATTTACTAAATAATAAT
>LVBR01000077.1 GCA_001604495.1 Acholeplasmatales bacterium Tener_01
TTGGTTCAATTTATTATTTTTAATGTTTTAAATAGTTAACATTATAAAAAAAGGATGATTACTCATCCTTATTATTCACTAATGGCAGCTTCAAGAGCAATTTCCATCATCTTATTGAATGATGATTGTCTTTCTGCTGATGTAGTAACTTTGTGTGAAATGAATGAATCAGATACTGTTAAAATACAAGCAGCTCTTTTACCTAAATATCTTGCATTAGCAAATAGGGCAAAGCTTTCCATTTCAACAACATCACAGTAGTATTTTCCAACTACATCTTTCATTACATCACCATTACGACGGTAGAATACATCACCTGAGTGAACTCTACCATTAACTACTCTATATCCTAATTTAATAGCACAATCATTGATTTTCTTTGTTAGTGCTTGATCTGGCTTTTGGATCACTTCTTCATAACCGAAAGCAACTTTAGCATATGATGATTCACTGTAAGCATCTGTTGCCACAACAACATCATAAACATCAATTTCGCTAACATATGATCCACAAGAACCGATTCTAATAATGTTTTCTACACCATAGTGTTCATACAATTCAAATGAATAGATACCAATTGATGGCATACCCATTCCAGAACCCATTACAGTAACTTTCTTTCCTTTATAATATCCAGTAAAAGCATACATATTACGAACTGAATTGATTTTAACATAGTCTTTTAGATAAGTCTTTGCGATATATTCAGCTCTTAAAGGATCACCAGGCATCAAAACTGTCTTTGCAAAAAGATCAGCATCTAAAACTTCGATATGGGGAGTAGCTGTTACTTCTCTCATTAATTCTTTTCTCCTTCATTTAAATAGTCTTTCATAATAGCAACACCGCTTGACGCACCAATTCTACTAGCGCCACTTGCAATTAGATTCTTGCAATCTTCCAATGTCTTAATTCCACCACTTGCTTTAACAAACATATCACTATTGATACTTTGTTTCATTAGACTAACGTCAGAGCAAGTAGCTCCTCCAGTACCAAATCCAGTTGAAGTCTTAACGAAAGTTGCTTTAGCTAATGAGGCAGCCTTACAAACTTCCTTCTTTTCTTCATCAGTTAAATAGCAAGTTTCAATGATTACTTTAACTAAATTGCCACTTGCAGCTTTAACTACTTCTCTAATCTCATTTTCGATAAAGGCATAATCGTGTTCTTTGGCTTTGCCAATATTGATTACCATATCGATTTCAGTAGCACCGTTTTTAACAGCATCTAAAGTTTCATAAACTTTAACACTAGTAGTATTAGCTCCCAAAGGGAAACCAATTACTGTACAAACCAAGACGTCGCTATCCTTAAGTAGGCGACTGGCAAGACTTACATTTGAAGGATTAACACATACGCTTTTAAAATGATATTCTTTTGCTTCGCTACAAAGCTTCTCAATATCAGCTTCTGTTGCGAACGCCTTTAAAAGTGTATGGTCAATATATTTATTTATAGATTTTTCGCTCATTTTAATCCCTGTCAATTAAATCGCAGATACGTAATGATTCAAAATTAGAATCAACGATTGCAACTTTACGTAATTTGTTGATAACTTTTCTACTTTGACGAGCTTTCTTAGGTTTAAGTAGGCTCATGTTAGGTAAATCTTCACGATTTTCATCTAAGAATTTTCCCATTAGTGAGAAGAAATCATCTCTACGAACCATAAATTCAATGTTTTCCTCATCGTGAATTCTTACAAAGTCAGTGTGAGGAGGGAATAGTGTAGGGATACCACTATTGAATGTTGAGCAAACACCATATTCATTAGTGTTCTTATCGATAATTACATCACAGAATTGAACATCAACTTCATTGTGTAGATATTCTTTTAAGTTATCTACTGCTCTTTGATATTTACAGATTTCATCAAGTTTATTTCCATCGAATGGAAGTTTTCCTTGTAATCCATATTCTTCAATATAAGCTTCTCTAAAATCATGGAATAGTGATAATAGAGTTACCATATTGAATTGTTTTACATCATCAAATGAATCATGATAAATTTCAAGTTCAAAAGTCTTACAAACCTTTTGAGCTAAGCCTAAGATTTCCTTAGCAATAAATGTTGGAATTAAGATAGGCATTTCTAATAAGAAATTAACATTTGTATATTTAGGACTCAATTTATAAATTTGATTAACACGTGATTTCTTTGTAATCAAGTA
>LVBR01000078.1 GCA_001604495.1 Acholeplasmatales bacterium Tener_01
TTTTTAATATTTCTATTTTTAAAAATGACCAATAATATAAATATCGATAAATAATATAAGGCGAATAAAGGTTTACTAATCTCTTTACAAATTATGTTTATTGAAAAGTAATCTGATAGAAATGTTGATAATTTAATAAATATTTGAAATAAGGTATCACTGATTCTAGCAATAAATGGTAAAAAGAGTGTTATAAAAGAAAGTGGAAGATAAACAAAACTAACTAAATATATAAATAAAACTGATGTAATTGGCGCCAAAAGATTAAATTCATTATTCATATTAACAGTAATTGGTAGTACCAAGATATTACTCATAACTGTGATAATAATTGTTTTTGTGATATTTTTCCTTTCATCGATTATTTTAGATATTAAAATAATAAATGAACTAATCAAAAAGCTTAAAACAAATCCACTATTATACATATAATAGGGATAAATAATTAATAGTATTAATAATGTTATACTTAAAATATCAATTGAAGAAAGTCTTAGTCTTTTAGTTTTATTAATTAAAGCAATAAAATACATTAAAACCGCACGTAATACACTCGGTGAAAAGGCGGTTATTATTAAATATATTGTTAATAGAATTGCTATTATTTTATTTTTAGCTTTTAATTTGGCTAGTATTTTATTAAGTACTAATATTATTAATCCAATATGAAGACCACTAATAGCAAATAAATGCATTATCCCATTATCTTTTATTGATAATTTGAATTCATCACTAAAATCACTAGTATCACCAAGTACTAGCCCCTTAATAAATGATGCACTTTCGTTTTTATAGTATTTATTGATGTACTCTAATAAGTAATACTTAATAGTGTTATGATTAAACCCTTTGTTTATTACATCAATACTAGTGATACTATAAGTTTTATTTAAATAATTATTGTTTAATAAATACTTATTGTAGTCAAATCCTCCTTCAACTCTTTCACCAAGGGCACTACTTTCTTTGTAATCAAATGATATTTTATAGCCGGGTTTGATTGTAGACATATTAGAATCATATAAAATAATCTTTTTTGTTTTCTTTTTGATGATTATTTTTTGATATGTATCATATTGAATAACATCATTTACTACCTCAGTATTGCTTAAAGAAACACTAATTTGACTTCGGACAACTAAATTTAACCCTATCAAGAAAAAGATACCTACACTTATATATGCAAGTATCTTTTTCTCTTTTAAAAGATGGTAGAAAATGAGGGTAAAAAGAACAATAAAATAAATATTATAAATAGTTACAAACAAAATACTTACAACAAGTGCAATATTAAAGTAGTTATTTAGTAGATTATTATACAGTGATGAGTTCTTTAATTTGTTCAAAAAGACTTTCGGATATTCCACTAACATTCTTAAGTTCACTTATATCATTAAACCATCCATTCTTTTTTCGATATTCAACTATGGCTTTGGCTTTAACTTCTCCAATTCCTGGCAACTTCATTAGTTCATCAACCGCAGCGGTGTTGATATTTACTAAGTTTTTAACCTCACCCGTATCAACATAATATGTATATACTATTATTTGCATTCCATCTTCAACTTTTAAAGCTAGATTAATATTTGACGTATCAGCATTTTCAGTAAAGCCCATCGCAAGCTCAATCACATCACCAATTCTTGCCTCACTACTTACAATATATAAACCAGGTCTATTGACCTCTCCTTTCACTTCAACAACGCAGTTTTCTAAAAATGTATCACTTCTACTGTGGTCCTCTTCGATAACATCACTCTTACCACTATCTTTAATAAAGAAAAATAAGAATAATACTAAAACTATGGCCCCACCAATACACGCAATTGTTATCTTTTTCTTCATATTTTTCTCCTTTCATATATATATTATTTAAAATTGCGATTTTTTATTTTTTTTGTTATAATTTTATTAAAGAAGGTGGTATGCTCATGTTTAAAAACAAAATTCTTTTATTAATTATCTTTTTGTTCTGCCTGTTTTTAATTGGATGTGGGGAGGAGAAACCAAATACTGACCCACCAAGCCCTGGTCCAGATGATGATCCTGTCGTTGACCCAGTGGTTGATCCTGTGGTTGAAGAGGATTCATTTGAGGTAGCAGAAACAAATATCGTTCTAAATTTCTACGAAGAAAAAACTCTAACAATTACTAAATCTTCAAGCAAAGTCTCATTAACATTTACTTCAAGCAAAGAAAGTGTTGCAACAATCGATGAAAATGGTAAAGTTAAAGGTGTTGGAGCAGGTGAAGCAACAGTTACAATCACTTTAAATGGTAGTGATAAATCAAAAACTGTTAAAGTTACAGTAAATGAACCTACTATTTCAATTACTGGTCTTGACCAAATGAATGCAACTGAAACTCAAACACTAAAAGTGACTAAGAATTATTCACTTCAAGAAGCAATCGACTGGACAAGTAGCGATACTAGTGTTGCTACAGTCGATGATAAAGGTCAAGTAAGCGCCTTATCAGGTGGAAAAGTAACAATCACCGCTAAATGTTTAACATCTGGCGCTACTACAAAGTTTGAAATAACAGTTATTCAACTTAACCTTGATCCAAAAAGCATTACAATTGAACCAAACGTAAGTAGTGAAATATATTTAGATACTGTGGTAATCTTAACTGCCAAAGTATTACCAGAAGGAGCAAGTCAAGAAGTAGAATGGACTTGTACAAATACAGCTCGTGCTACAGTTGATCCTGATGGTTATGTTAATATTATTAAAGCTGGTAAAATTACAATAAAATGTACATCAAAAGCTGATCCTAATATTAAAGCAAGTATTTCTTTTGATGTCCTAGACTATATTGATCCTGAAAAATTCTTTAATAGCATACATGTAGCTAATCCATTAAACGAACAAGTTCGTGCATATGGATTTGGCCCAATAAAAGAATCTGCAGGTCTTACTCAAATTGATTATATTGAAGTAATTGCGGGTGCTGTTACACTACTTGGATGGGATTTTGATTGGGTACTAAATGAAAACTTCATCGTACCTGAAACAAATAAAAACCCTCGTCCCGGAATTCAAAGAGAAGTTAGATACATTTGTGTTCACGACACCGCTACAACTCATTCACATACAACTGCATATAATCTTGCAAACAACTTAAGAAGCACATCTAATACTACAAGTTGGCATTATTCTTGCGGGGCAGGTGTTGCATTCCATTCAATACCTGATAATGAGGTTGCATATCATGCCGGTGACGGAACTAGTACACCTCAAGTATTTACTGATACTGGTGTTAAAGCAATTGGTACTGAACCAGCATGGGTTACAATAAGTGCTGATGGATTCTTTGAATTCACACCTTACTACCGTGGTAAATATGATGAATCATTAAAGATGAAGAGTACAATTGAAGCTCCAGAGGTTCCAATTCAATACTATTCAGGTAGCTGGCAAACATCAGGATACCGTAAAGCAAGAACTAGTGACCTTCCAAATTACACTAGTGTAACAAATTATGTTGGTGAAAATGGTAATTATTGGATGACTAATATGTGGTGGAGTCAATCTTACCAAACACTTTCCAATCGTGGTGGTAACCTTAACTCAATCGGTATCGAATCATGCGTTAACTATGGTTGTGACTTATACCGTGTATGGATGACACTAGCTAAGTTAATTGGAACTAAACTTCTTCCACTTCATCAATTAACTCCTGCTTATGTAAAACAACACAACACATTTAGTGGTAAGAACTGCCCTGAAACATTACGTGAGAATGACTTATGGCCATACTTCATGAAGATGGTTGAAGCAGAATATACATTCTATACAAAGATGCGTGATTTCGTAGTCACATTTGATAAAGGAAGTAGTGATTTAATCAACGAATCTGGTCAAATCGTTAAATGGCCTGATGTTGATACACCTGTAACTTATACAATTCATGTTGTTAAGCG
>LVBR01000079.1 GCA_001604495.1 Acholeplasmatales bacterium Tener_01
TTTTTTTATTTTGTCCTTGACATAGGGAGTACTTTATTATACATCATCCTTATTTTTATTTAAGTACGCAACTAGTAAATGGACCGATAGTTAACTCGTCGCCATTTAGTTTAGCATTGCCTTGACCGATATAATCATTAATCTTTGAGAAGTTAAAACTTGTTATTTGTGATAATTTAATTGTAACTTCTTCATCAGTAGTATTATGAATAACACAAACAGTAGAACCATTGTATGTAGCTGTAAAGCCACCAACATAAGTATTAGGAATATTTAATGCTTTATAGTCGCCTCTGGCAATTTCTGGATTATTATTTCTAATCTTTATTAACTTTTTGTAATAGTTAAGAAGGCTACTATCATTTTCTTGTTGGTCTTTAACAGTTCCATTTGTTTGGTTTTTAGCAAGATATGTAGTTCCTTCAGGGTCTTCAACAGTATCTCCATCACCCCAAAGCATTGCTAGACGTCTATTAGCATCAGTATTAGCACTACCACGTGAACCTTTCATTCCAACTTCTTCACCGTAGTAGATAAATGGTGAACCACTTTGCAAGATATTCAAATTTGCAGCCATGTGCATGTTATATGTCATTGATACTAATAAGTATCCAGCAGCTCTATCCATATCATGATTTGATATGAATGAGTTTAACATCGCATCGCTGTTTTTCTTTTTGATTTCTTTAATAAAGTTTTCAACGTAGTTTGTAAAGTTATTGACGTTACCACCTTTTGCTGCAAGAGCAGTTACACCTTCGCTTTGGCTCATTGTGAAATTGAAGCAGTTTAGAGCTTCATAGTATTGGATGACTTCAGGGTCACCACTCCAGTCTTCACCAACACAATAAATATCTTCTTTAATCTTCTTAAGTTCTGTCATATATTCTTTCCAGAAGGCTACGTTTTTCTTTGTGTCTCCAAAGTAGATATATTTAACAGCATCAAATCTAAATCCATCAATACCCATATCTAAGTAGTATTTAGCTACATTTAGCATTTCGGCTTTTACTTCTGGGTTATCGTAGTTTAATTCTGGCATACTTGATGTGAATGAGCATTCGTAGTATTCATCAGTTCCTGATATTTGGCTTACACCAACTCCACTTGGCCATTCACCTTTTTTATAATATGTATAGTAGTTGTAATATTTATCATTAGTATCACCATTTTGGTGAGCTTTAATGAATTTCTTAAACCATTCATGTTGATTGCTTGTATGGTTTAATACTAAGTCTAAGATGATAATTACATTTCTTTTATGAGCTTCATCAATTAATTCTTGTAAGTCATTCATATCACCAAAGTAAGGATCAATTGCATAGTAGTCTCTAGCATCATATTTGTGATATGTTGGAGAGAAGAAGATTGGTGATAACCAAATACCTTGAATACCTAAACTATCGTTTGAATTGATGTTTCCATTGTTTAGGTAATCTAGTCGGTTAATGACACCTCTTAAATCACCAATGCCATCATCGTTGGAATCAGAAAATGATCCAACAAAGATTTGATACATTACTCGATAATTATCATCGATTGGGTCAACTTGTGCTTTCTTTGCCCCTTTACAACTAGCTAAGCATAAACTAATTATAAAAAGGAATAATACAATAAATAATTTCTTACTTAAATTTGTCTTTTTCATTTTCTACTCCTTGTTAGAGTTTAGTAGGGCATCATCGATTTTACCCCAAGCTCCATTTCCTGCTCCACTACATTTAACAAATATACCAACAATGATTTCATCAACACCATTAAATTCAATGCCTGTGATTACATCACTATCCCAGTTATTATAGCCTTTTAAGCCTAAAGCCTTTTTAGCTACAATCTCACCATTAACTTTAACATACATATAAATGTCGGTTGTTCCACCGTCACTACCCATAATTGAGATTGAGTATTTATATGTTCCAATTGGAAGGTTTTCTAGTTTTTGTTCTAGATTGAAGTTAATTGAATCTGTCTTTGAACTCCAGAAGTGGAAGTGGTTCTCACCAGATAGTGAGTCACTTTCTTTCTTTTCAACATATAATTCATCACAACTAGCGTTATCAGTGACCATCCAACCTGTTGGTTGCTTTTCGCCATGTTTACTATCTTCGAAACTGAAGTTAGTTAAATAGTTATATTCAATCATTGAAACGTAGCAATGAGCTTCCATGCCACCTGCAGTACCTAAAATCTCATATTTTTTAGGACCGTTAAGGTGAAGTGATGCTTCATCAAAATCTTTCCAAACAACTTCAAGTTGTTGTTTAGAATTATCATTCATGATTGCATTAACTGTTGAAGGTAACTCTACAGGAAGTGCTAAGTCACAAATAAGATTAACATCTTCAATCGCATCAGCTTTTAGTTCAACTTTGTTACCTAGTTTAACTAAGCTAAATACTTTAAGTGATTCAAGTGGATGACCACTCTCATCAAACATTGCTTGATTATCTACGCTACAGCCTCCATAGTATTTACCAGCATCATTAGGGTCATATTCACTAGCATAACTAGTTGCCCAACCTGAGCCGTATTTTTCCCATAAGGCTTTGTTTTCTTCATAAGTATCTTTTCCTACAGTAATCCATGTTCCTTCCCAATAACAGATACCAATTCCACCAGTTGTGTGGTTGGCGATTGTATCAATAACTTGAGCAACATGGTTTGCTTGACCTTGGATTGTGAATGGAGTAGGTTTATAAATACCACCACCATCACCAATTGTATTACCAAAGAAGTCAGTGTCATCGGTTGTGTAGCAGTATGATGTTTCCATTACCATTACTTTTTTATTATATTTTTCTGATATTTGCGATAGTACGCTAGACAAGTTATCTAGTGTTCCATGCCAATAAGGATAATAAGATGATGCAAATACATCATAATCTAAGTTGTAATATTGAAGTTTCTTGGCAATTCCATCGTAACTGCCTTCTTTTTCAGGATTAGCAAAATGAACAGCAACTAATGCTTTAGGAAAGACTTCACGAGTTGCTTTTGATCCTTCAGCCATTAGTTTATAAATATTCATCCAAATTGTCTCCCCACAAAGTTTTCCATTTGTTTCGTTTCCAATTTGAACCATCCCAACATCTATTTTATTATTCTTTAATTTCTTTAAAGAGTCTAGGGTGAATTGATACAAGGCTTCACACTTTTCATCAATATCCATACCAACCCAAGCTTTTGGAACCATTTGTTTTCCAGGATCTGCCCAAAAGTCAGAGTAATGGAAATCAACTAAAAGTTTCATGCCATAAAGAGTAGCTCGTTTACCAATTTCAATAGCATTACTAATATCACAGTTACCACCACCGTAACCATTACCATCTTTATCAAATGGATCATTCCAAATTCTAACACGGATGTAGTTGATGCCACTTTCTGCTAGTGTTTTAAACACATCTTGTTTATTGCCGTTATAGTCGTAGTACTCAACTCCACTAGCCTCAAGTGCTGGAACAGCTGAGGCATCCATTCCCATGATAAAGTCATCTGATAGGTTTTCAATTTTATTAACGTAAAGTGACTCGCTTTCTTTTACTAAATCAACTTTACTTTTGCCACATCCCCACATTAAGAATGAAGCAACCACGAGTAATAAGATAAATAATTTCTTAAGAATTCTTTTAAACATTACACACTCCTCACATAGTATATTTTACTATAAATACGCTTAAAAATAAATAATAAAAGGAGTTTTGAATAATAGACTATTATTAATATACAATACATGTGAGACTTTCTGT
>LVBR01000080.1 GCA_001604495.1 Acholeplasmatales bacterium Tener_01
AAAACAAGTCATAACACGTTTTTTCTAAAAAAGTTCTAAACTATAAACTTTTATAATTTAGAACTATCAAAATTAAAGATTTTTTCTATCTTATATTAACTATTTATCTTAATTTACCAGCATACTATATTATATACAAAACTTAATAATTCATCTATAAATGTATAAATAATCTTCATCTTCTCTTTTTAACAGATATGGAACTATTCCTCTACTTTGTAAGTCTCCATTTTGATAATTAAATATCAGTGTCCCATTTAGATATGCATCAATATCTTCATCAACTAATACCACAACTCCGTTTGGAAGGATATAACTACCATTTACTGTAGATGGATATTGACTAATTGAATCAGGTCCAATGAATCCAACTGATGCTAATCCATTACAAAGTATGCAAGTAGCATATTGTTGACCTGGACCAAGTGAACCAGCATTGATTGCATGCCCTTCATATAATGTACTTCCACACGAACATACTTTTCTATGTTGAGTATAACTGTTCCATAAATATGTATTATATGCGTGTACGTGTAAATTTTCTTTTTGATATGTTAGATTAACTACACCATTTGATGATGAACTAACAAACTCTATAGTTAAATAATATGTCTCACCATCATCTAACTCTTCACTTATAATTCCCGATGAATCTATCAAGTAAAAATATGAATCATATAGGCTTAAAACCGCATTATAAGATGAAGAGTATGTAAAACTATATGTATTCTGATCAATGACATAAAATTCTATTATTGCATTTTCACCTTGATAAAGGTAAATTGGTAGTGTTTGAAATGATGTATCTTCTAAGTCATATGACACAAAGTTATTTGAATCAGGAACAATCTTGCCTCTATATGAAGACCATCCTGTTGCGTTTTTATAATCAGCTATCCTGTTTTGAGGGACTTCAATTTCAAGTGCATATGGACATCCATAGAAAGCATTAGAACCAAGTGAAGTAATCAATTTATTACCATTATTGACTATAACACTAGTTAGTGATGAACAATTCTTGAATGCTTCAGCACCGATGCTTTCTACTCCACTTGGAATATCTATTGATTCTAGTGATGAGCAACCATAAAATGCGCTATCACCTATACTAGTGACACCGCTTGTTATGTAAACATCTTCTAAAGATGTGCATCCTTCAAAGGCTTCATCTCCAATACTCGTTACACTACTAGGTATTCCAATATCCTCTAAAGATGTACACCCTTTAAACGTTTCATCTTCGATTGAAGTAATATAAGAAGGTAGACTTACATAGCTTAGATTTGTACAGTTTTCAAATGCTCCTGCACCAATACTCGTAACAGAATTAGGTATCGTCACTTCAGTTAGACCGCTAAAACCATAGAAAGCGGATGCATCTATTGATGTTGTTGGATAACCTCCATAACTTGATTGAATTACAACTTCACTAGGTGTCCAACTGTAATAGCCAGTAACTTCTACTTCTCCTGAGGAATAAGTAGTTTCTATCTCCGGTTTATCAAATTCATATTTTGAAGAGTAATAAAAGCCTGTCGATGGATAACTAGTTTGCACGCCTCTAACCAAAACATAGAATTTATCTCCATAAGCATTAATAACAGAATTCCATTCATAAAGTGTAAGAGACACACTAGTACTATATGAATAGGTGTTAACAATTATATTATCATAGCAGTCACTTATTATAATATCAAAATAATCATTTGATAAGCTACTACTAGTACCATTTGCAGTCCAAGAAAATGTTGGAGAATAGTGTGATACGACTGTAGAACTAATATCTATATTAGTTGGTGCCATACCAAAGTCTTCTAGAAGTTGATTATATTCATCATAATAAGAGTTATATAGAGATATATAGAAATTATTCGTAAATTCAGAAAATGTTTTAGGATTGTTAGTTGTTGATAGGCTCCAAAAAGCATTATGATCTAAACTTATATAATCATTATCATAAGCGCCGTTATTATTGTCAAATATATCCCAAAGAATTCCTATTATTGCTCCCTCAGTCGCTTCATTTCGATAGAGATTATCCTCATATTCTAAGGTTGCCCCATTATAAGACTCATATTTTTCATCCCCAACAGTCTTTATATTATCATCAAGAATTTCAGCATAATATTTTTGAGCCATCCCACTAAAAACAGTAGCCCATGCTTCAGCGTATGCAATTTTTATAGCATAATCTTTACAATCTCCTATGCTAGGCATTGCACATTTATCATCACAATCAGTGACAAGCGGTCCTGAATAATGAGACATGTAGTGCTCATACATATTTGTCCTAAACCAATGTGTTTTCCCGTGGCTTCCATTAATATTAAATTTATATTGAACAAAGTGACCATATTCATGCATAATAACATCCCACGATTCGTATGATCGAAATGTCACCCCATCCAAAGAAGCATCAGTATCCCTATTCCCTACAATATAAATAGTTCCTGATTGATGGTAGCATCCTTTTCCAAAAATATTATGAGGATACAATACATTTACACTATCCATAGTAAATCCACACATTGTTGATGCGTAACGAGACGCCGTGATAATTGCTTGAGACACTTGAAATGCTTTATTTGTGTCAGTAGACATATCATTCAAATCAAAACTAATTTCAGTTAATGCGCCCGTTACAACATTACTTTGAACATGGAGCGAATCTTCATAAATATAATCATTTCCTGTTCCCGTTTTTACAGTTGAATTAACACTTTCAGGTTTAATTTTAACAAATATATCTCTACCTGTATTATCTAAGTCACTATCAACATTGCTATCAAATGAAAACAAATAATCTCCATTTTCATCTGTAAATGTCCACCCCAGCAGTTCATCATCTATTATACTATTTTTATCATAAAATAATACTTTAGTAAATTGCAGAGGATGATAATTATTCCGGTCATCTTTCCACCTAATAGTTCCAGTCACCCATCCACCATTTGCATTACGTGGTAAATCAACAGTTCTTCCACTTGAGGTACTTCTATGTTCAATATGACTTCTATTATTATCACTTAATATTTTCTCATATTCTTTTTCACTAATAGAACCATTTTTTAACGCTTCAGATAAATAAATATCTCTAGCAGCATCAAACGAATTAGCATTAATATATAAAACGCCATTTTCTACTATACCATATATTTTAGAAGCAAGCATAGTTCTATTATCTAATGATACTTTAAGTGTAATTGTTTGATTATCAGATTTTCCATCATACTTGAATTTAATTAGAATTATACCATTATCATAATATGGCTCTTCTTTTACAATAAATCCATCTGTTTCATATTCGATTGACTTAATATTAAAATCTGCTTCCACAACAAAACTTAAATCTATATCTTCATCAGTCTCATATGCAAATTTATCTATTAATGGATAAAGATTATACATGTCCTCTTGTGTGTCGCTCGCACAAATCGAGTTATTGTTTGCTTGTCGAACAAAAACAAACGGTACAATTAAGTATATAATCACTAAAAATATAGTTGTGAAATTATTTATTATAACTCTTCTCACGCATCAAGCCTCACATAAATAATAATTAATTGGTTACTAGCACCCATCATCATCACATCCTCCTTCATGAATTATGACTTTGTCATCAATTACATGGTAGAAAATTATTGGCATCATGCCGCACCCCCATGGTACGCCTTGTATTACTCCGTAAATCATAACACCAACTCGCACATATCCGTTTTCTTCGGTAAAAATGTACGAAGGAATAATGATATCTTCGTATCTAGAGTTCTCATCTATTCCATCGTATATATCTGGATAATTTGCAGAACAAAAGTCTTCTATTTCCTTATAAATTATTGTATCTGTCTTTATTAATGATTTTTCTTTTCTATAATCACCATAATCAATGCCAGGGTAAATTAATTCGTATCGTCCATAATCCATTTCCATTTGAACAAAATACTCACTCGCATATTCATGGCTTGCTCCTAATGAGAATTTCATATCATCAAGTCTTTTATATTGCGTTCCGTAGTATAATCTTACCTTCAAATCTTCTCCAAGTTTAATCTCATTCTTTTCTAAAACAATCTTTACTGAAACATACCCCGGCCCATAGAGTTCGTCGCTAGTTTCTTCATTTTGATTATTTTTCTCTATGTTTTCTTTTCTACATCCAATTAATAAACCCATCATTAAACAAGTTATTAATAAGCATAATATCTTTATTTGCTTCATTTCTAATTAATCCTCCATCTTGAAATAGATTAAATCAAATAGTTATAACTCTCATTTACCAGCTTAAAACTAAGCATGTAAGATAATCTTAATTCTTATAAAACAAAGAAACATCAAATAGTTCTAAACTAAATAATACTAATAAATATATTAATATTTTGTTTAAGTTAATCCTTCCTTTATAATAAAACAAGTCACAACACGTTTTTTCTAAAAAAGTTCTAAACTATAAACTTTTATGAATATATGAATTATATTGGCCTGGTTTTTGTAATATTCATTAATTATATAACTTTCTTGGTTATAAATGTAACTTATACTATAAGGTTATTCGCCTTCGTAAAAATCTCTAAATCACAAAGTAATAGTTAATTATTCTTCTACTAAAGCGAAGACACTATTCGTTTTCCCTTTTAATATTATTCCATGTGTTGCGACTCCTAGGCAAAGCACACACTCATAGTATTGTCCATTGTTTGGCGCACTCATATCCACTAAATGTGGCTCTGTATAATCTAAAGAACACATATTACAAATCACCCTATGTGATATATAATTTACCCAATTATATGTTATATTATGTGGACATGTATCGACCTCGTTGCCACATCCTTCACATATTAGAATAGTTCCTTGCTGAACATAATGATGACTTTCATAATATGCATATTCACAATTTGAGCAATAATATCTATGCTCAAACGTATTATAATAGGTACATGATTCAGATGAATGGTCTGTTATTGTTATGTAGCCGCACGGACATATTTCTCCTTTACATCCATCATATGAACCTACAGTCCACAGATAATTATCTGAATGAACATGGCTCACATTTAGATCAATGTAATGTGCTATCGAAATCCAATAATTGTTTATAGTTTCATCAGAATGAAAATTGATTTTCCATCCAAAATGTGCGTATATATCGTTCCCATTATAGCCGTAGGCTACAACCGAATGATCAATGAAATTAGGATTTATATTTGTATCTGTTCCATATATTCCAACTATAACTGGCGCTCCATCATCAATTGCATCTTTAATAAACTGTGGCTTATTTGCGTAGAGAATTGGAGCAGTGTTAACCACCACATTCATATTTCTACTTGCAAAATAATCTTCTAAAAAGTCATCAATTTCAGTCCAATCAATATTATATGCATTCGTATTTGTATATCCCGCGTTTCTTCCCATACCGATTAAATATTCATGAAAATTATCATTTATCCCAGGCGAAGAAGTATAACTTGAAACATCTAATTGAGAATAATAACTAAAATTTTTAGTACTTTCAATATCATAATAGTCATCTATAATATTATCGTTATAGAAAGTATCATAATATGATAAAAGCATTTCAATTGCAACGTAACCACATGAGTCCGGATAATCATATATAGTATTTGTGCCAAAATTTGTTGTCAAATTTCTAAAATAATAGTCATCTGGTATATATGTTGATGTCCTATTTTCTATACTTTTACTGTCTTCTTTTCTTGTATTATTATAAACATCAATTATTTCTTTTTCCCTTAATGAAAATTCATCAATATCACTTTGCTTTAGTTTTTTATTACTAATTACATCATAAAAATCTGATCCATTTCTATAGAAATAAAAAGTAGGTCCATAATATACTTTTATATATCCAATATCAAAATCATAGTATGGCGAATTATTTGATGTTGAACATTCAGAATAATCATCAATTTCTAAGTCGTATATTAGGTAACACTTTTCACCTTCAATCAAAACATATCTTTTCTCTCCGCTAAAATCTTCAAGGTATTCAATCTCGTAATTTATGTTCCCTAGTTTTTCGCTGATAATAATATCAAGCTTTTCACTTTTTTGCTCTTTCTCGCCAGCATGGAATACATTTCCAAACAAGAATGCAAAAATCAACAAAATAAGAATTGTCCAAAAGTATTTTTTCATATTTTTTTCTCCTTAAATGTTATCGTTTTTGTTTTGCTACTCTGTAAATTTTTCTTCACATTTTTAATATATAATACAATTTGCATCTCTCGCTCATTGCTTGAATATATTAGACAACAGTATCGCATTCAATAATCAGATTATTTCTAATTCTTTTTTAAGAAACTTAATTATTTCTTTAAATATTCTATCTAGTCTGCTTTTCAAATAATATAAAAAGGATTTTTCATTATCTCTTCTATTTACTTATTAATTGTTCTTCACTAATATTTATCTGTTGAAGATTTCTTAAATCGTTTCTGTCTCCTTCTGTGAAAAAATCAAAATAGAAATCATATATCACATCTGCATTTTTTTTAATTTCTTTGTTTTTTTCGCGATCTTGAGTAAGTTTCTCATTCGTTGAATATAGGATCTCAATTCTAAGCCCTCTGTAACTATAATCTCCATCATAGTCTTTCAGTATTTCTTCCGCTTTCTTTTCTTCAATCCCCTTTTTAATCATATAATTCTTGCATATTTGTAACACCTCTTCAAATTTGAATTTACAATTACTATCAAAAATAAAAACCTTTTTCTCATCATAATATAAAAATGGATACCAGTTAGAACTCATATTTTTTGCAGGGTAGCAGACAAGATAAATTTGATCTTTTCCATCTTTTATTCCTAAGCAAATACTAAAAGCAACACAATCAACATTTTTTTTGGATATAACTTCTTCCTCATATTCTTTTAATATTGTTTTGTCTTCCTCCGAAAGAAAATCTAATTTGTATAACATATCAATTTCACCCGTCGACTTTTCTCTAGGTCCATAACCAACAACCATATCAAAATATCTGTAATATTCTATTCTTTTGAAATTATAAGGTATCTCAGCTTCTTGTCCAAATTTGATATTAGTTAAAGTGAAAGAAGCTAAAGCTATTAACAATATTACTAATGTATATAGAGAAGTCAAAATGGCAAATTTAGTTTTCTTGATTTGAATAAAACTGCTTCGCTTTATTTCTTTTATATCTTTTTCTATATTTTCTTTTATTCCTTGCTCTATCTTTTTATAATCGCAATTGAAGTAATTCTTATCATTAATGTATTTAATAATATCCACTATCTCACCACCTTTTGAAATTTCTTTATCGCTCTTTGATAAATCGAACTTGTTGTTGATATAGGTAGATGATATTTTTCCGCAATCTCTTTAAATGAGTAATCATAGACAGCATGTAGCAAAATAATATTAATTTCTTTCGAATTCAATACTCTTTCCATATCATGTATCAAATCATAATATCCTCTATCACTTTCTATTTGAGCGTCTTTCTTTATGTATTCATCATCGTATACTATATCAACATCACTATCCTTCTTTTTAATGAAGTTAATAGTCTCATTTTTAGCAATCTTAACAAGATATCCTTTTATATTAGTTATATCTTTTTCAATGAAGACACTAGAAAATTTAATGAAACAGTCATCAATCAAATCATCAACATCTTCCTTTCTAGATACATACTTACTAATAATATACCCAACAAGTCCTGAGTATTCTTTGTAAATCTCATTAAAAATGCTTTCTAATTTTTCAACATTTCTCTTTTTCTTTGCATGCAAAAGTCTTTCTTCTAGGGTCATATAACTCCTCCGACTATATAGACAACTTTTTTATATTTTTTTACGCATTAATACTAAAATAATCTCACATTTCTGTGAGATTATTTGTTTTCTTCTTCTAACTCTTTTAGTAATATACTATCTTCTTTTGATAATTCCTTACCTATAAGTAAATCAGGACGATATTTTTTAGTTAATCTTAGTGATTCTTTTCTTCTATATTTCCTTATATTCTCATGATGTCCATTAACTAAGACACTAGGAACCTCGTGTCCTTCAAATTCTACAGGTCGAGTATATTGAGGATATTCAAGCAAATCACTAGAGAAGCTCTCGTCAACTGTTGATTCGCTGTTACCTAAAACATTAGGAATTAGCCTAATAACACTATCATAGATTGCTAATGCCGCAATCTCTCCACCAGTTAAGATGTAATCACCAATTGAAATCCCTTCATCTACATAATTCATTATACGATAATCTATTCCTTCATAGTGGCCACATATAATAATCAAGTGATCAATTTTACTTAATTCTACTGCTTTCTTTTGATTATAAGTCTTAGCTTGTGCTGTAGTAATAACTTTATATGCTTTTTCATATCCAGGAATTGATCTTAAGCAATCAACAATTGGTTGAACCTCAATAATCATTCCAGCACCACCACCATAAGAATAGTCATCTACTCTTTTGTTTGCTTTACGAGAATAGTCGCGAAAGTCGTGAATATGCACTTCTATCAAATTACTATCGATTGCTCTTTTTGAAATAGATGAGTTAATAATTCCCTCAATCATTTCAGGAAATAATGTTAGTATGTCTATTCTCATAATAACCTCCTATACTAGTCCTTCAATAGGATTAATATATATCTTTTTGTTGTCTAAATCAACATCTTCAATAAATTCACTAACAAAAGGAACTAATACTTGCTTTTCATTTTCTTTTTTTATAACTAATATAGCTCCTTGAGGAACTTCCATAACATCAACAACTTCACCAATTAAGTTATCTTTATCATATGCTATAAGTCCAATCAAATCATCGTAATAATAATTGTCTTTATCTAGGTCTTTTAGTGATTCTTTTGATACATATATTGTTTTACCAACATAACCTAAAACATCATTGATATTTGTAATATTATTAAAGGTGATAAGAGCCATTCCTTTGTGAACTCTAAATGAATCGATTTTTATTTCTCTATATTCTTTGCCATCTAAAACATACAAAATGTTACCTTTTTTGAACCTTTCTTCTGGCTTAGATGAAGTTATAGATACTTTAACTTCGCCTTTAATAGCATGTGTTGCTATTATTTTTCCTACTTCTAAATATTTCATTCTTTATCCACCCTCATTGCTCTTATAGAATTAAGTACTGCAAGTAGTGATACTCCAACGTCAGCAAATATTGCTTCATACATTAGAATTTGGTTGATCCAACCAACTCCTATAACACTAATTGCTAGTACACCAACTTTAACGATAAGTGCTAATACAACATTTTCAATAACAATTCGTTTAGTTTTCTTGGCAATTTTGATTGCTTTAGGGATGTTATTTAAATCATCAGTCATTAAAACAACATCAGCAACTTCAATAGCAGCATCACTTCCAAGTGCTCCCATGGCAATACCAACATCACTAGCACTTAGTACTGGTGTATCATTTACCCCGTCTCCAACAAATGCCACTTTTCCTTTGCCTTCTAAATCTTCTTTTAATTCAAGCATTTTATCTACTTTATCTAAAGGAGTCATTTCACTAAAGTAACTATCTACTGTTGTTTTAAAAGCTACTTCATTAGCAATTTCTTCATTATCACCAGTTAGCATAACCACTTTTTCAACTCCAACAGCTTTCATTTTAGCAATTGTTGTTTTAGCATTTGATTTAATACGATCTCTAAATACAAAATAGCCAGCATTAACACCATTAATAGATATTGTAAAGTTATTTAATTTCTTTACTTCTTTATTGATTTGAATGCCTTTTGATTCTAAGAACTCTTTTCTTCCAATCCACACTTCAACTCCATCAATATTAGCTCCTATTCCTCTTTCTTCAGCCTCACTAATCCTTTCAACAATAGTAGGATTAATAGGTTTATTGTATGCTTCAACTATACAATGAGCAATTGGATGGTTAGATAGACTTTCGGCATGAGCTGCATAATACATTATTTTATCTTTTGAATAATTAGATGTACTTATTACTTTCTTTAAAACGTATTTACCTTCAGTAATAGTTCCTGTCTTATCTAATGCTACAACCTTGATATCAGTTAGTGCTTCTAAATAGTTACTTCCTTTAATTAAAATACCTTCTTTACTAGCTCCGCCAATTCCTCCAAAGAATCCAAGTGGGACTGATAAAACTAGTGCACATGGGCAACTAACAACCAAGAATATTAGAGCAATTCTAATTGATTCTTTGTATCCCGCCCAATCAAGTGTATATTTATTACTTATTATTGGAAGTAGTGCTCCAAGTAATACCGCTAAAATTACTACAGTAGGAGTATAGTAGCGAGCAAATTTAGAAATAAAGTTTTCACTCTTACTTTTTTTGCTGCTGGCATTTTCTACCATATTTAATACTTTAGCAACCATTGAGTCTTCGTAGATCTTTTCAACCTTAACAATAATATTACCACTCTTTAAAATACTACCAGATAAAACCTTATCTCCTTCTTTAACGTATTTTTCAAGACTTTCTCCTGTTAAAGCTGATTCATCTACTTCAGCATTACCACTTACGATTACACCATCTAGTGGCACTTTGTCACCAACTTTAATAACAACTTCATCCCCAACAATTACTTCTTTAGGGTTCATTTCAACAATCGCACCATCTACTAATACACTAGCAACTTGAGGTTGAATGTTAATAAGTGATTTAATAGAGTTTCTTGTCCTATCAACAACATAATCTTGTAAGAATTCACCTAATTGATAAAACACCATAACAAACATCGCTTCATCATAATATCTAATAGCTAAAGCGACGATTGTGGCTAGGGCCATTAAGAATTGTTCATCAAAAACATGACCATGAATTGCATTACGAAGCGCTCCAGTTAGGACTTTTCTTCCTAAAGCAATGTATGCAGGAATATAAGTGCTATAAACAATCACTATTTTCCAAGTAATTGTATAATTAAATACATTAAATCCATCTTCAAATTTAGCAATATTAAAGATTGTTTTAGTGATAAAACCTAAAAGGAATATAACGCCCGCAATTATTAACTCACGTTTTCTTCCTTTTGTTAATCCTTCTTCCTCTTCCTCTTTTTCATTTACATCTTCAGAAATATCTAAAACTTCAATATTACTATCAACATCATGTGCTATTTTTTTAACGGTTTCTTTAAGTGAAGCTATTGCTTCATCACTTGTTGTTTCTATAATAAATTTTCCTGTCGTAAAATCTGCACTAATATAGTCATTCTCTATAGTTCTTTTTGCTCTTCTTTCTATTGTATTAGCGCAGTTTGCACAATCTAAGTTCTTTAATATAAGCACTTTTCTTTTAACTGGCTTATATTCTCTTTCAACCATATCAATATCTTCATTTATTTTTTCGATTTCTTCTTTAACTAAATCGATAATACTATCAGTAGTATCAAGAGTTAATACTTGAGTTTCTTTATTTAGTTTGTAATTATCTTTACCAACTTTGTTATTTAAAATAACTTCAATTCTAAATAATTCTCCACTACTAACATTTTCTAACTTAAATTGTCTCTTCATATTCAATATGTGAAGCATGAGTTAGAGCTTGCTCAATGATATTCTTTATATGATGATCATCTAAAGAATAGTATACTTCTTTTCCTTTTCTTTCTACTTTAACGATATGATATAGTTTCAACATTTGAAGTTGATGGCTTACAGCTGATTGTTCCATTCCAATCTCTTCGCAGATAGTATTAACACTTTTTTCTTTATCAAAGATTGATAAAAGAATGCTTAGTCTTGTTGAATTACCTAAGGCCTTAAGCATATTAACACTTTCTACTAGATTTTTATTATTTACTATGTTTTGCATATTATTACCTCACACTAAACAAAATTATACTCTTTTAAAAATAAAATAAAATGGAATAATCTACTATTTCAGATTAAAATCTTATGAATAAATGCTCATATATTCATTTATCATAAAATAATAAAAAAATACCAGTAAAAACTGGTATATTTGCTAGAATGTATCAACTGATACTTCAATTTTCTTACCAAAACGTGATGCACATGCATAAGCAATAGTTCTGATTGAATTAATAACGCGACCCTTCTTGCCAATAACACGGCCCAAGTCTTCACTATTAACCATAATTTGAACATCAATGCAGTCATCTTCTTCTGAGAAAATCTTAACCATTACTTCGTCAGGATAAATAACCAAAGGCTTAACTAATTCAGCTAAGAATTGTTCATAATTAATTTCGTTCATTATTTACTCCCCTGATTACTTGTTGTTTTTTGTAAACTTTTCAATAATCCCCATCTTAGTGAATAATGATTTAACAGTATCTGTAGGTTGAGCACCTTCTGCCAACCATTTAAGAGCCTTTTCTTCATCAATCTTCAATTGTTCAGCTTCTTTTTCAATTGGATGATATAATCCAATGATTTCAATAAAGCGACCATCACGTGGGCTTGTTGAATTAGTAGCTACGATACGATAGTATGGGCGTTTCTTAGCGCCATATCTTTGTAATCTTAATTTTACCATATATTTCCTCCTACATTTTTTTAAATATTATACACCAAAAATAAAAACTTGTCAAGTGTTTTTACTTGACAAATATTTTATCTAGTTCTTCTTTTTTTAGTTCTTTGTATTCGCCTTCTTTTAAGCTTTCATCAAGCGTTAATGATCCAATCTTAATCCTTTTAAGATTAGTAACAACACACCCAACTTCGTGACACATCTTCTTAATTTGATGAAACCTTCCTTCACATATTGAGATATTTGCACTACTAGTTGATAAAATCTCAAGTTTTGCTTCTTTTGTGTGATAAATTTCTTTATCAGTATCTATCAAATCAAAACCATTTTTAAAACTTTCAACGTGACTATTTATAAACTCACCATCCACTTCAACATAATATGTCTTATAAATATCACTTTTAGGTGAAGTAACTTTATGAATAAAGTCACCATCATTAGTTAATATAATAAGTCCGGTTGTATCAATATCAAGTCTGCCACATACTTTTAAATCTTTAACGCCACTTACAAGTTCTAAGACACTCTTTTCACCCGACGTTGTTGAAAGATATCCTTTAGGCTTATTTAGCATAAAATAACGGTATTCTTTATATATTATTTCTTGATCATCTAAGTACACTTTACCTAAAACTTTTGTATCACCACTTTTAATAACATTACCATCTATTTTAATGCGCCCTGATTTTATTAAAGATGTGGCTTCTTTTCTTGTTAAGTTGAGTGCATATGAAATGAATTTATCTAGCCTCATCGCTAGTCACTTCCTTCATCACTCTATAAATTGATATTCCACATTCATTAACCATCATTTTATCGTATTTTTTCTCCAATGATTTGCTTCTTAAAATGTTTTGGTATTCGTGATATTTTTCAATTAGAACCTTTTTATTTATTTTTTTAGTCTTAACATTTTCAATCATATTTAGAAATTCAATTATTTTAATAATCTCTAAAGCATTAAACATATCATAATCTATCTTATACTCTCTAACCATAATAATCTCCATTACTAACTATTTAAATTTTATCATATTATTTTTTTTATTAAAAGAAAATTGTGATATAATAGTTGTGAGGTAATAATTATGCTTTTATATAATGATATAGTCAAAGAACAAGATCCCGTATTAAGACAAAAAGCTGCATTGGTTGATTTGCCCATTTCAACAAACGACCTAAGAACTTTAAAAGAAATGGACGAATACTTAACAAATAGTTATGATCAAGAATTCGTCGCTAAATACAAGATTAGACCTGGAGTTGGAATTGCGGCTCCACAAGTTGGTGTTAGTAAAAGAATGTTTTGTATTCAAGCAGATGATGAAAAAGGCAATTTCCACCATTATATTGTTGTGAATCCTAAAATTATCTCTGAATCAGAACAACTTACATTCTTACCAAATGGTGAAGGATGCTTATCTGTTGATAGAAATACTCAAGGACTTGTAATGCGCCATAAAAAGATCAAAGCACGCTGTCAATTATTCAATTTTGATAAAGGTGACTTTGAAGAGACCATTTTAACATTAACTGGTTACATTGCTATTGTCTTTCAACATGAATATGATCATTTAGATGGTGTGTTATTTGTTGATAGAATTAACAAAGAAAATCCGTTCTTTGTTCCAGAGAATGCAAAAGCGCTAGAATTAGAAAAATAAAGCACATAAGTGCTTTATTTTTTTTGCTTTATAACGACACTTTATTTTACACTATATTTTATACATATATTTATAATCAAGCGACCCTAGGGCTAATTTCAAACCTAAATTTATGAAATATGGGGTATTTTATTAAATAATTGCTAATTTTGTAAAAACGTTTAACTATTTTCAAATTTATTAATATTTGTTATAATTACATAAGAATAGAAGAAAGAGAAAGGAGAGAAATGCTTAACAAAAATTCT
>LVBR01000081.1 GCA_001604495.1 Acholeplasmatales bacterium Tener_01
AATACCCGCATTTAAGTCACCATATAAAAACATGAAGTCAATCATACCAGTATTATGCTTATTAAAAGTATAAGAATAATCATCATTGCTGTAATTACTAAAATTACCTGCTTGTGTAACCGCAACAGTTTCGGTACTGATAGTATTATCATTAGAATCTAGATATGTTATTTCTCTTACTGTGTGATCCCCTGATGAATAGGCGTATTCACTATATACGGTTAACAATCTATTATAAATATCCTTCATAGGAATTGAGTTACCGAATTCATTACCAAACCCACTTCCAGCACCGAATCCTGAACCACCAGAATAATTAGTGATTTTTAGAGGTTCACTTAATGTTGTATTAGTAAGGTTTAATGCGCCTCTATAATCTTCTTCACAAAAGCCAACAACACCAAAATCAGAATAATTGGTTGTTGGGGAAGAGAAAGCATCTATACCATTATTGATAGTAAGTTTATTACCTGTACTATTACTAACTATCGATACATTTGATATCTCACCATTAACATATCCCGCTAAAACTCCAATTAGAGTTTTATCATCATCTGGTGTATGAGCATCAATTGTTGCGTCACATAAAGTGAAATTACTTATTGTTGGAGTAAAAGAGCTGTATGTTCCAGCGCCGTTATAGTCTCCTATAACTCCAAAGAACCCCAATATTTGTGGGTCAGTTGATGCTTTGACGTTTCCATCGTTAGGAACGTCTGTTAAGTCAGTGTTTGTGCTTGAACTCTTAACTGACAAATTAGCAATAACATGGTCTTCACCATCAAAATGACCAACAAAAGGATATGTTGTTGTTCCTGCAGGTGGTAGGATAAATCCTGTCATATCTAAATCTTCTGATACATAGAAATATGTTGGATAATACTGAGTTACACCAGCTTTTCCATTAACATTATTAAAATATCCTAGATTTTGTAACCAAGTGAAATAATAAAGTTGAATTGGGTATTTAATTTCAAATGGATCTTGTTCAGAACCATTACCACTCTCAAAGTATGATTTGTGAATTGAAGCTGTCACACTAAGACTTTGAGTTAATGAATATGATATCCAAGCATAAGTTACCGGCCCAACAACTAATAAGAGTGCTAGTACTAAAAACAATTTAATAGTGCGTATTCTAAGCCTCATTTTCACAACCTCCTTTCCTAAGAGATATCAACTGTAATTGATGTTAAATCGTCAGTAAATTCTATTTCTCGACCTATACCTTGCGCATGAGCAACAACCTCACTTTGATCATACGTAAAATATAAGAAAACAATAACTTTCTTTGTTTGTCCATAAATTGGATCATTAGTCACAATTACATCACTACTACTATAAGTAAGATTTAGTGGCAATTCTGTAGCTGCTACATCCAAAGAACTATAGGCTTTACTTGAAACTGTACTTCCAGCAATCGTAAACGAATCACCGGAAGTGTTTAAATTATAAATAGTATCATAAAAGTCATCTTGAAAAGTGTTATAGAAAGTCGAATAATCATCACCATTTGGTGTAATCGTATATGGCTTTAAAGTTCCAGAAAAGCGAATAACATTAGAAGAATAGTTTACTCCTTGTTGATGTTCTGCGTTTCTTCCTATTGATATTGTTAATGATCCACCAGTGTTCTCATTTAAATGTTCGCTCTCTACTTCTATTCGTATTATTAATGGAGTGAACTTATTTCTATCAAGGAATACTTGGTCATAATGATTTAATGCAATATTCGTAAAATCATTTAAAATGACGGCCTTATTACTTTCAATATCATATTTATAAACAGTATAAGCTGCTGTTGCATTTTCAACATCTACTTTTAAAGCCATACTTCCACTTTGATTTTCCTTATTTAGTGAATCCCAAGCGAAGGTTGCTGAGACTAAAGGAATAAGCAAAATCATCAAAGTTATGTAGTGAATAAGAAAAGATGAATGCCTTCTAGTCCCGGCAGAATTATTTTTCTTATTAACAAGACTCATGGCAGTCACCTCCGTTTTCATAAATCTTTATTTTTTATTATGCATGATCTGAAGCATTAAATGTAACATTTAATGTGATATCACTTGTATCAATTGTATTAGCATTAATGTATGCTTGACTTGCAGTTTTCAATAATCCACCATCAATATAAACTCTCATAACGATTGTTAAATATGATGTATTTAGTGGGATAGTCCCATTAGATAAGATTGTTACACTAGTTGCTAAAGCAGAACCATTATTTACTAATGCATCTTTACCAGCAACATTCAATGTTCCTTTGTAATTATCTTTAGCAACACTTCCTAAATAGAAGTCGATAGATGCAGCTGCTAGTGTATCTGTACCAGCACCACCAGCAATTGATCCAGAAATAGTGGCTACTAAATCTTGGTTTGTGATTGCAGCACTTGTAGAAGCAATATAAACAGTGAAATCAACATAGAATGTATCAGTACTTGCTGTAGCATATGTTAATGATCCTGTTTTTTCTAATCCAGTTGTAGTACTAATATTTTCTGTATTAGTAACATATCTTAAACCAGTAGAATGTTTCCAGTTACCACCTTCTAATTCACTAGAATGTTGAGCAGGCTTCTTAGCAGCTGCTGCGTCAGTGAATGTTGTAACATAATTAGATTCAGAAGGAGATGTAACACTTGTTACTTCACTAGTAGTCTTACCAATAATCATATTTGGTGAAGATTCTACTTTTAGTTTCATTCCAT
>LVBR01000082.1 GCA_001604495.1 Acholeplasmatales bacterium Tener_01
AGATTATTACTTTTATTGTTTTATTCATTTTAATCTTAATTTTATTAAAGATTATTATTAAGATTATGGAAAATGCTGTTGATAAGAGTACGATTGCTAAAGTATTTGATAAGATCTTAGGTTTAGGCCTTGGTGCTATTAAAGGTGCCCTACTAGTTTGTGTGACTTTCTTGCTACTAGGACTAGTATGTAGGTTTGTTGATCAAGTAAAAGACTTTGTTAATGTTAAGTTTTTCCTTGAAGATGATACTGTGATGTCGCTATCGAAGTACATTTACACGGAAAATCCGCTTTCAACATTGTTTAAAATGATATTTTAATTATGATAATCCCCTCATAAAAGAGGGGATTTTTCTTTTGGATTGTTTTAATCTTGGTATTATGTTATAATCTTATCGGAAAAGAGAGGATTTTTATATGAAGTTCACAAAAGATTATTTGCGTAGAACTATGTGGATTGGCCTAGCATTCTTCGGAATACTACTTGTTTGGCAATTATATAATTCATATTGTTCTCCAATGTTGTCATTCATGTTTGCACGTCACGACTACAAAGAAGCAGTTGAATTAGGTGCAAATGCTGGCTTCAACACAATGAAAGACTTACTTGCCCATGGATTTATTACTGAGGCTGATTACCTTCAAATCCAATGGAAAGTTGGTATCATTATGGCCCTTGATAATATTGCGGCATTGTTTATCATGCCAATATTTGGTTCTTTGTCTGATAAGACTAAGACTAAATTAGGCAAGAGAACACCTTATATTATCGTTGGTTCAGTTGTTACTGCTTGCGTTTTACCACTTGTTCCACTATTTTTCTCAAAAGCCATGGCTGGAACTGATGCAGCATTACTTGGAATGATTGTTGGAATGATAACTACAATGTGCGTTATTATTGTATTTATGATGAGTTATCGTTCACCTGCTGTTGCACTTATGCCGGATTTAACACCTAAACCATTAAGAAGTAGAGCTAATGGTATTATCAATATCGTTGGTTACGTTGGTGGTGCTGTTGGTAGCGTTGCAGCAATCGTTATTCCAGTAACTAAATACATTGATGGTAGTAATCGTTCACTATGGATGCTTGAAATTCCATTTATCGTATGTAGCGTATTCTTATTATTATCACTTTTATTATTATTAATTAAAGTTCGTGAAAATGCATTGCATGCTCAACTTGATGAAGAAATCAGGAAAGGTGATGCAATGGGTGAATCAGCAGAACAAGTTACAACAACAGAAAAATTATCTAAGAACAATATGCGTAACTTAGTTTTGATTTTGATTGCTGAAATGTTATGGTTTATGGCACTTAATGCAGTTGAAACATTCCAAACTAACTATGTAATGTTCTGGCGTGATACATCTAGTGCTGGTGGTGCTATTATGACAGTTGTCAGTGGTGGTGCATCAGTAATCGGCTTCTTACTAGCAGGATACTTAGCTGATAAGATTGGCCGTAAATGGACAATTTTCAGTGGAATTTGTCTAGTATGTGTATGTTATGTGATTTATTCATTAATTCCAAAAGCAGAAGTTAATGTAGATAGTCCATTTAGCGCAAGTCTTCCTTGGATTTTCTTTGTATTACTTCCAATGATTGGCTTTGGATCATCACTAATTCACATCTGTTCATTCCCACTTGTTACTGACTACTGTACATCAGATAAATTAGGTAAGTTTACTTCCCTATATTACACTGCATCAATGCTTGCACAATCAGTAACTCCTATCCTTATCGGTTTCATCTTCATTAAGACTACTTGGAGAGCACTTCCAATCTATTCAAGTATTTTAATGGCTTTAGCAGGATGCGTATTCTTCTTTGTTAAAGCGCCTCATAAGAAAGATACTGGTAGTAACGCTAAAGGTTTAGAAGCTTTAGGTAGCGATGATTAATGAAAAAGGAACTATTTACTTTCGTAAATGGTTCCTTTATTTTCATGAAAAATATAAAAGAATTTTACCTTGACAAAATCGCAAAAAAAGAGTATAATAACATCGTTGTGTGATAAGAAGCACAACCGCACAGAAAAGGTTTTGAAAAAAACTAGTGTTTTACCTTAATGGCGTGTCTTAAAAATTTTATGAGGAGGTGCTTTAGAATGTATGCAATTATTGAAACTGGTGGTAAACAATATCGCGTTGAAGAAAACACAGAATTATTCATTGAAAAATTAGATGTTGAAAAAGATGGCGAAGTTGTTTTTGATAAGGTTTTGATGGTAAATGGTAAAGTTGGAACTCCATATGTTGAAGGTGCAACTGTTAAAGCTGTTTGTGAAAAACATGGAAAAGCTAAGAAGATTATCGTTTACAAATATAAATCAAAGAAGAACTACCATAAGAAACAAGGTCATCGTCAACCTTATACTAAGGTTAAAGTTGTAGCAATCGAGGGTTAATTATGACTAAGGCTGCTATTACTTTGGACAATACTCAAGTTAGAGTTTTGGTTAGTGGTCATTCTAATTATGACGTCAGAGGTAAAGACATTGTCTGTAGTAGTGTATCATCAATCATGTTTTATGTTGCTAATTTAGTATCTGAGCTTACTAATAAATATGAATTTATTGAAGATAGTAAGAATGCAAAGATGGAATTAGTTATTAATGAAAAGAACGATACAATTGATGCCGTAATTAAATGTTTGATTTATAGTTTCGAGAATATAGCTAGCGACTATAGTGATTATTTTAAATTAACAATTAAAAAATAAGGAGGTAATCTCATGTTTAGACTTAATTTACAGTTTTTTGCTTCTAAGAAAGCTGCAGGTTCAACTAAGAACGGTAGAGATTCTCATGCTAAGCGTTTAGGCGCTAAGAAAGCTGATGGAGAATTCGCTCATGCAGGTTCTATCATATATCGTCAAAGAGGAACAAAAATCCTTCCTGGAACTAATGTTCAAAGAGGTGGAGACGATACACTATTTGCTACTGCAAATGGTTATGTAAAATATGAACGTAAAGGCAAGGATAAAAAACAAGTTTCTGTTTATGAGACAAGATAATTAATGATTAAATGCATGTAGATACATGCATTTTTTTAAGATTTTATGATATAATTTATAAGTAGAGGTGAAAGATATGTTTATAGATGATGTATCTTTAATTGTCAAAGCCGGTAATGGTGGTAATGGCGTTGTAGCCTTTCGAAGAGAAAAGTTTGTCCCTAAAGGTGGCCCATCAGGAGGAAATGGTGGAAGAGGTGGTGACATTATATTTGTTGGAGAAGAAGGCTTAACTACACTACTTGACTTAAAATATAATCGTATTATCAAAGCCCAAAATGGTCAAAATGGTATGGCGAAGGACTGTTTTGGTAAAGATGGTGAAGATGTTTATATTAAAGTCCCAATCGGAACCGTTGTTTATGACATCAAACATAATATAGTTATTGCTGACATTACTCGTCACAAACAAGAAGCCATCATTGCTCATGGTGGTAAAGGCGGTCGTGGTAATAGTGCTTTTGCAACTCCAAGAATCCCTGCTCCTGAAATTTGTGAAAAAGGTTTACCAGGAGAAGAAAAAGAGATTAGAGTTGAGTTAAAAGTATTAGCTGATGTTGGACTAGTAGGATTTCCAAGCGTTGGTAAATCGACACTAATTAGTGTTGTATCACAAGCTAGACCAAAAATAGCCGATTATCACTTCACAACACTAGTTCCTAATCTTGGTGTTGTAAGAGTTAAAGACGGAAGAAGTTTCGTTATGGCTGACCTACCTGGACTAATTGAAGGAGCAAGTAGTGGCGCAGGTCTTGGCTTTCAATTCTTAAAACACATTGAAAGAACAAGAGTAATCGCTCATATTATTGATATGGGATCAGTTGAAGGACGTGATCCTTACGATGACTATATTAAAATCAATGAAGAACTAAGAAAATATGATGAAAAATTGCTTCTTAGACCACAGATTATTGTGGCTAACAAGATGGATATGCCTGAAGCTAAAGAGAATCTAGAGAAGTTTAAGAAAAAACTTCCAGATGCTGAGATTGTAGCAATAAGCGCATATAATCATGAAAACTTAGATGAACTTCTATATAAACTTGCTGATAAGCTTGAAACAGTATCACTTAATGAGTTTATTGAAACTGTCAGTGAAGAAACTGTTGAATACATTTATCAAAAAGATGAAGAACCATTCACAATCACAAAAGATAAAGATGGTGTATTTAATGTCACAGGACCAATGATTAAGAAGTTCTTTGATGTTACTGACTTCTCAAGCGATGCCAATGCTAAATTATTTGCAAGGCGTCTAAGAAACTTAGGAGTTGATAATAAACTTCGTGAACTTGGCGTTAAACATGGTGACACTGTTAGAATTTTAGATTACGAATTTGAATTCTTCGATTAATGGTCTTATCTAATTTATTAGAAAGATACTCATTTGCTTTATTAAATATCACTTATGGGACTCTATGGGCCTAAAAAGGAGACAAAAAATGAATAATAATAGTTTATTAATTAAAAAGATTGTTGGAACATCAGTTCTAACAGCTTTAGTTATCGTTTTACAAGTAATTTCAAACTACATTACATTTGGATCAGTTAGTATTACACTAGCTTTAATTCCAATTGCAATGGGTGCTATATTATATGGTCCACTAACTGGATTTTTCTTGGGTGTTGTGATGGGTATTATGGTATTAATTGCCCCATCAACTGCTGTATTCTTTAGTGTCAATGCCCCAGTTACAATCTTACTTTGTCCTTTAAAGACAGGCCTTGCAGGACTTGTTAGTGGTTATGTATTTAAATTCTTTGCATTTTTGGCTAAAGGAAAAGAGAAAAAGAAAGGATATTATTTTGTTGGTGTAATTATATCAGCGATCTTAGTTCCTGTTATTAATACCGCAGTATTTATCCTAGCATCTATTCTATTCTTTAAGCCATTGTTTGGTGATTTTGTTGGTATTATAAATGCCGTCATCACAACAAACTTCCTAATTGAATTCTTAGTTAGTTCCCTTCTATCACCTACACTAAACACTTTAGTTAAGGTTTTATCAAGAAGAAGCAATCTAGGATTTAATAATGATTTTGTTGATTTTGAAGAAGAAAAAGAGGTTGTATTAAACTAACTTAATTGGAGGGCGTATGATTTTCCTTTATATTTTAGGTGGATTACTAGTTTTATTTATCATATTTGTTATTGTTATTTGTAGCATTGTACATAAGATGTACTTCAGTAAGAGATTTAGTGAAGATGATGACATTAAACTATATTCTTTTGATGAATTTGAAGGCTTAAAAAGAAAAGAATTAGAAATTAGCTTTAAGAAAGGCTATTTAAGAGGATTCTATTACTTTAAAGAAGGCTATAACAAAGATAAAATTGTTGTATATTCACATGGAATGTTTTCTGATCATAATTCTTATTTGCAAGATATCGCATATTTTGCATTAAAAGGATATTTAGTAATTGGCTTTGATTATTATGGAACATCTCTATCAGATGGTAAAAACCTTAAAGCATTTGGTAATAGTTTAGAATCATTAAATAGAGTAATCGAATACATCAAAGAAACAGATGAACTAAAAGATAAAGAAATCTATGTTGTTGGTCACTCTTGGGGTGGCTATGCTACAAGCAATATCGTAGGATTACATCCTGATATTAATGGAATTTGTGCAATTTCTCCATTTAATTCCGTATACGATATCATTAGAACATCACTTCCAAAACAAATTAGATTCTTATCTTGGTTTGTTTACTTAAGTGATGCCCTTCACGGTGGTAAGTTTTCTAGATTTAAAGCTTATAAATCACTAGATAACTACCAAGGAAAAGCAATGTTAATTCAATCTTTAAATGACCAAGTTGTTAAATACAATATCGGTGTTGGAATGATTAAAGAAAAGACTAAGAACAAAAACATTGAGTATATTATCAATGATGGCCGTTTCCACAATCCTAACTACACTGATGAAGCCATTAAGATTATGGGCAAATTCTACCAAGAATCATCAAAACTAAGTGGTAAAGAATTACAAGAATATAAACGTAACTTTGATTTCCATAAAATGGGTGAACTTGATCCTCTTATTATGGATAAGATTTGTGAAGATATTATTGGATAAATCTAGCAATATGCTAGATTTTTTCTTTATCTTATTTTAATAGA
>LVBR01000083.1 GCA_001604495.1 Acholeplasmatales bacterium Tener_01
AATAACTAAAAAAAACCAAAAAATCCTCATTTTTCAACAAATAAGTAGAAAAAAGTGCTGTTTTAGGCTTATTGTGAGAAGATTAAGCAAAAATCATGGATAATTAGTCGTCAAAACGTTTTTGAGAGATTTAGCTAAATTTGTTAGAAAAAATCTTGATTAAAGTGTTTTAATTGTGTAGAATATAGGGCGAAAAGGTGCTATTATGAGTAAATATTTAGTAATTGTTGAATCACCAGCAAAATCTAAAACAATTGAAAAATATCTTGGCAGTGACTATACTGTTACATCATCTAAGGGTCATATTAGAGACTTAAAGACTACTGGTGTCGGCGGTTTCGGTGTTGACATTGATGATAACTTTAAGCCTACCTATAAGATCTTAAACGATAAACTACAAATCGTTAGAGACTTAAAGAAGGAAGTTAAAGACAGTGAAAAAGTCTTTCTAGCAACCGACCCCGATAGAGAGGGAGAGGCTATTAGTTGGCATTTAGCAGAAGTATTGGGACTTGATAAAGATAATTCTGAGAGAATCGAATTCCATGAAATCACTAAATCTGCTGTTTTAACTGCTTTTGAACATGGTAGAGAAATCAATATGGATTTAGTTCGAAGCCAAGAATCACGAAGAATTTTGGATAGAATCATTGGATTTAGTCTATCAAAGCTTCTTCAAAATAAGATTGGTTCAAAGTCAGCTGGTCGTGTTCAATCAGTTGCTTTGAAACTTATTTGTGAAAGAGAAAAAGAAGTATTAGCATTCATCCCTGAAGAGTATTGGGATATCTATCTTGATTTTAAAGAGAAGGATACTAAAGTAAGAGCAAAACTTACTTTAGATGGTGAAGAAAAGATCCAATTAGCTAATAAATGTGAAGCTGATAGAGTAATCAATAATCTTGGAAATAAGTATTTGATTCAAAATATCATCATTCGTGAAAGAGAAAAGGCTGCTAAAGAACCATATATTACTTCAACTTTGCAACAAGAAGCATCATCAAAACTTGGCTTCAATGCTAAAAAGACTATGATGATTGCCCAAAAGCTTTATGAAGGTGTGGAACTAAAGACTGAACGTGTCGGTTTAATCACTTACATGAGAACTGACTCTTATCGTTTATCTCAAGATTTTATCAATGAAGCTAAAGGCTACATTGAAAAAGAATATGGTAAAAAGTATTACAAAGGCTATTTTGAGAAAAACAAAGGTAAGAATGTTCAAGATGCCCATGAAGCAATTAGACCAACAAGAGTAAGTTATCACCCTGATAAGGTTAAAGCATATTTAGATAGTGATGAGGCTAAACTTTATACACTTATTTATGAGCGTGCTATTGCATCACTAATGGCTAATGCGGTTGTTGAGGACCAAAAGGTTTTGATTGAAAACAATGGTTATATATTTGAAGCTAATGGGGAAAAGATTATCTTTGATGGTTATATCGGTGTTTATAAAGACCCTGAAGAAGATGCAAAGAGTTTGCCTGATCTAAAAGAAGGTCAAGTATTAAAGAATACTGATGTGACTAGTGAACAAAAATTCACTAATCCACCACTTAGATACAATGAAGCGCGTCTAATTAGAAAGATGGAAGAATTAGGAATCGGTCGTCCATCAACTTATGCGATGACTATTGAAACCCTAAAAGCTCGTAACTATGTTAAATTAGAGAAGAAGTGCTTCGTCCCAACAAAGCAAGGTGAATTAACTAGCGAAAAACTATCAGAATTCTTTGATAGTATCATTAATGTTAAATACACTGCCCAAATGGAAGAAACCCTAGATAAAATAGCTAGAGGTGAAGTTGTTTGGTATAGTGAGCTTAAGAACTTCTATAATGCTTATATTCCACTACTTAATAAAGCCACAAACGAGATGAAAAAGATTTATCCAATCTATCTAGATGAGGTATGTCCAAATTGTGGTAGACCATTAGTAATTAGAAATGGTCGCTTTGGCGAGTTTGCCGCATGTAGTGGTTACCCAACATGTAAATACATCAAGAAAAAAGAACCTGAGCCAATTGTTGATACAAAGATTATTTGTCCAAAATGTGGCAAAGGAACACTGGTTGAAAGAGTTTCAAAACGCGGTAGAAGCAAAGGACAAAAGTTCTACGCTTGTAGTAGATACCCAGAATGTGATGCCACATACTCAACATTACCAGAAAATAATACTGATGAGAGTAAATAATCTCATCAGTTTTTTTAATTTTATGGTATAATATGACCTAAGTGAGGTATATTTATGTTTTGTACTAAATGTGGTCAAAAAGTAAGTGATAACGCTAATTACTGTCCAAGGTGCGGCGAGAAACTTATAGATAAGATTAATCTAGAGGAAAACAACTATGGCGAGATTGTAATATCTCGTGGAAGTAGCGATAAGCTTTGGGTAGTTTTTGGAAAAATATCAAAGATTTTAGGAATTGTGGCATTTGCCCTTTGTTGGGTGCCTTATTTTTTAGGCTTGATTTTGGGTCTACCTGCAATTGTTCTTGGAGGACTAGCTAGAAGAAAGACAGCGTATGAAGAAACCAGAAGAAATGCATCCCTAGGAATTGGCCTTGCAATTCCAGCTGTGGTTATTTCGTTTATAATATTCTTTGCTTTTATCGTCTTTTTGGCATTAGAA
>LVBR01000084.1 GCA_001604495.1 Acholeplasmatales bacterium Tener_01
AATTATTGTTATTATTGTTGCTACAAGTTTCAAGATTGTAACACAAGCAAGTGCTGCTGTTGTTGAAAAGTTAGGAACTTATCATACTACATGGGGAACAGGAATTCACTTCTTGCCACCAATCTTTTTCAAAATTGCAAAGAGAGTTTCATTGAAAGAACAAATTCTAGACTTTGATCCTCAACCAGTTATCACAAAAGATAACGTTACAATGCAAATTGATACAGTTGTATTCTACACAATCACAGATCCAAAAGCTTATTGCTATGGTGTTGAAGATCCACGTGTTGCAATCGAAAAACTTACTGCTACTACACTTCGTAATATTATTGGTGAAATTGAACTTGACTCTACATTAACAAGTCGTGACTTGATTAATAGTAAGATGCGTAACATTTTGGATGAAGCTACTGACCCTTGGGGAATCAAAGTAAACCGTGTTGAATTAAAAAACATTCTTCCTCCAAAAGATATTCGTGAAGCAATGGAAAAACAAATGCGTGCTGAACGTGAACGTCGTGAACAAATTCTAAAGGCAGAAGGTGAAAAGAGAGCTGCTATTCTACAAGCTGAAGGTATTAAAGAATCATCTATTCTACAAGCTGAAGCAAAACGTAGAGTATTAATCGAAGAAGCTGAAGGTGCAAAACAAGCTGCAATTCTAAAGGCAGAAGGTGAGGCACAAGCAATCTTAGAATTACAAGAAGCTACTGCTAAAGGTTTAGAACTAATCAAAGAAGCAAAAGCCGACCAAGCTGTATTGACTCTTAAAGCATATGAAGCTTTAGGTGATTTAGCTAAGGGCAACGCCACAAAGATTATCGTTCCATCAAACATCCAAGGTCTTGCAGGTTTAGCTACAAGTTTAGCTGAAGTTGTTAAAGAAAAATAAGTAAAAAATTGGACTGATTATTAATAAATAATCAGTCTTTTTTTTGCGATTTTTTCCTATTTGCGTTTTATTATTGTTTGCCTTTTTATGATAATTATTATACAATATAGCTAAGAGGTAAATTAAAATGAATGCAAACGAAATTCAAGTGTTAAGGTTCTTTAGAGATCTATCAAATCCTTTTCTTGATAACGTCTTTAGAATCGTTTCACTTTTAGGTGAACAGTATTTTATAATCGCGGTTATTTTTGTTATCTTTTTCTTTATTGATAAGAAAATAGCTTATCGTGTTATGTACACAATCTTTCTTGAATTATGTCTTAATAACACTATTAAAGGCATCATTCAAAGACCAAGACCATGGGTTGCAGACGCTACATATGAACCTGCAGAAATTGCTAAAGGCACTGCAACTGGTTATTCTTTCCCAAGTGGCCACACTGCAATCATTTCAACACTAGCTACATCTATTTCTATCAACTTTAGAAAAAAGCTTGTTATTGTTATATGCTCAGTCCTTGTAGTCTTAGTCGCTTTTTCAAGAATCATCCTTGGTGTTCATTATCCAACTGATGTTTTAGTAGGATTTTTAGTAGGTGTTGGCGTTGCATTTTTAGGACATATAATATATAGAAAAGTAGAAGACGAAACAAACAAACAATTATTAACATATTTGGTTACTTTAGCCTTATTTGCTCCTTTCTTATTTATATTCTTTACATCAGATTATGATGCAATGCTATGGCAAAAAGATTTCTATGTAGCTTGGTGCATGACATTAGGAGCAGGACTTGCAATACTTATTGAATCAAAATGCGTTCAAGTTGAAATAAGCAAAAAGTTTTCTATTAATCTAATTAGATTCTTAGGATGTGTGGTTGTACTTGCTATAACTTATATTGGACTAAAGTTCTTCTTTAAACTTCCAATTTTCCCTCAAGAAGGAAACTCATTTAAGATTATATTTGATGGAATAAGATATTTTGCAATGTGTTTTAACTGCTTAGGTTTATATCCATTAATATTTAGAAAAGTATTATTTAAAAAAGAGCAATAAAAATTTGCTCTTTTTTTTAGAAAAATTAATTAGTTATTTGTTATATTAGTGAAGACAATAGAAAGGATTATAATTATTATGAAAAAAAGAATCTTATT
>LVBR01000085.1 GCA_001604495.1 Acholeplasmatales bacterium Tener_01
CATATTTTTGTTCATTAAGATTAAAGACAATTTGAATATGATAATAAGTATTAAGATTATTAACTAAATGTTCAACTCTTATTAAATCTAATCCTTTATCAAATGAATAACTACTTGATACATTATATTGAGGATAATTATCAGGATTCCAAACACGCATTGCTTGGGTAGCAATTGATGTGTTATACCTCCGTCTTCCTAAAATTAAAGCATCATTGCCATCAAAATATGATAGTTTAGGAGTATTAGATCCAAGTAGTATTCCTCTTGCATAAGTAGAGCTTTCTAATTCTTCTTTTAAAACAAAATCAAATGAGATTATATTCCATGAATCTTTATCTTTTATTAGCTCCTCTTGGAACATTAGTACCGCTTTATCTATAGTATTAGTAAATGATGTCTTTCTGTTTCTATCTAAGCTGACACTCCAAGTGCCACTTGTTTCAAGAAATGTAACATCAATTGAACCTAATACATTATTATCAATATCAATGACTTTATTAAATCCTTCTATCTTATCATCATCTCTATGAACATTTAATGATGAAACTTTGTTAGCGTTAGATACAATACTTTCACCAAATATTGCTCTGTTACAACATTCTTCAATATCTTTTTGGATTTCATCTGTAATAGAATCTAGAGTTTTTGCGTGGAATGTAATTGATGCGTCGCTTGCATAGTCATTATAAGTATATTTGATATCACTAAGTTTAACGCCATAGATTGTGGCAAAGTGGCAAAGAGATGCAATATATGTACCAACACTAGATGGGTGATGGTTATCAGTTGAGAATAGATTAACCTCTGGATGCATTTGACTAAAGTAATAGAATGCAGCACCAACACTACTTACATAAGATGATAGTTCAGTAGATATTGCTTCATAGTGTGCCTCAATTATCTCAGTCATTTGAAGTCTTGTCATGCCTCTATTTGGATAGCCATTTAAATCGCTCCAAGTAGCATAAAACATTACTTTAGTATCTTTAGCGTTAAAGTAATCATATAACCATCTACTTGAGTCATAAAAGTCACCAGGATTTGCAAATGTATGAGTTGAATACTCTTGTAATATCGCAACATCATAATGTTTACTATTGACCATACCTACTAAATAAGAGTAATGGTCACCACCTTGAATATAATTGTGAAGATATTGATCTCCATAACTACATTTTTCTACAGTAGCATCTTTTCCTTCACCTTTAATAACATTTTCTAGGCATTTCATTAGTGTATTGAAATTAGTGAAGCTGTTCCCAACAAGCAGTATATTAATTTTACCAATCTCACTAACATCTTTGTTTAATACATTTATGTATTCTTTTTTCATATCGCCACATACTCCACATTTATATAAATAATAACCAGCGTCACTTGTTGTGGCATCTGACTTTTCAATAACTTCATATTCATGAACGTGCTCTTTAACTAGCTTTGGTAGAATCTCTTTACCATATGTATCATGACACCTTTCACATTCATAGTAGTCAGTGTAGCCATCACTATCGTAAGTTGCGCTTAAACCTTCATAATGAATATATTTATGGCCAAGGGCATCAATTATTTCGGTGTAGGTATCACCGCACCTACTACATGTATAAATAATCTTACCATTTTCAGTACAACTAGCATCAATTACTTCTTTAATGTAATCATGCCCTAGTTTTGGAAGCGCTTCGTAGTTAGTATCATCGCAACCTTTACATTTATAATATGCTTTATAACCACTAGTTGTACAAGTTGGGTTAACACCTTCAAAGTATTCATATTCATGAACATGTTTAGGAATCACTTCAGGTTCGGGTTCATTTGGCTTTTGAGGCTCCCTACTATCGCATCCGAAAAGAACTAGACAAAACATTAATATTACAAATAAATACCATTTATTCATTTTTACTATTAATTATCTCCATATAGATATTATTATCTAACATTGGCTTTTCTAATTCTTTAATTGTTGCATCACTAAGTGATAAAGTATCAATAAACTCCTTACCAGCTTCTCTAAACTTATTAATTAAAGGATCAGTAATTGGTTTTGCCCTATCGTTATTTAAAATTGGAGTCTGTGGAACAAAGATACAAATAGGAGTATAGAATGTATTTTTACATATTATTTCTAATGCTTTAAAATTACTACTAAAATTAGGTAGTCCACAGCCACTAATAATGATAAATTTCTTATTAGTCATATCTATTTTAGTGTAGTGATCATATCTATCACCAACTTTTAAAACATTATAACGAACTAGTGGAAGTAGTCTATCCCACGATGCTTTTAAGTGTGAAGGGATGGAATAAAAATATAGTGGAAAACTATATATTATTACATCACTTTGAACGATTTTTTCTAATACTTCATTTTGATCATCATCAATAACACACCTAATCTCATCACGCCTCATGCAACTAAAGCAACCTTGGCATGGTTTAATATCTTTATTCTTAATATCAATTTCTGTAATCTCTACACTTTTATCAGTTTTAATTCCTTCTAAAAATGCATGAGATAAAAGTAGGGTATCACTTTCTACTTTTGGACTACCATTAATTAATAATATTTTCATATTATGCTCCGTCTTGATGGGTATCACAAATATTTATGTTTCTCTTTTTCTTTTTGTTTCTTTGTTCTTCGAGTATCATTATATCTTCATGTGTTAAATCATAATTACGATATATTCTTTTTTTCTTCTTTGGTTTAGTTTCCATATTATCCTTGTTTAATAACACTAATACCACTTATTTCTTTTTCTACTCTTCCAAAGTCAGTATAGTAGATGATATTAGTTGTTCCTGATGCTTTAGCATCAAGTAGATCAACAAACTTAACATTAGCCCTGCATGCACCACTTAAATTTAAGTTGATATCTTTACTAGTAAGTTCTTCACATTCAATTTTACAAGCGCCACTTGCCTTAATGTTAAAGCTATCGGTTTCCCCACTTGCTTTAAACAAACAAGCACCACTCATTTTAACACTAACTGTATCAGCTTTAACATTGTTTAAAACAAATTTACTAGCACCACTTGTACTAATATCATAGTCATCACCATTTAAATCATTTACTGTGATTGATGTGGCACCGGACAAGCGGAAGTCGCAATCATAGTTGATTGAAGCGCCTTCAATAATAGCAGAAACAGTATCTAATCTAATTTCTTCTAAATCGTGAGCATAGATATCGATTCTAATGTCTTCATTAAAGTAGAAATTATCAAAATCACTTTGAATCATAATATTTCCATCAACCACTTTAATGAATAACTTCTTAAGTGATTCGCTACTTGCATCAAAAACAATTTTATTATCTTCAGAATAAAAAACATTAAGCTTTACAGTTTTGTTAATTATTCTAATAGGTTTAATAATGATGCCATTGAAAGTAAAACTTGTAATTTCTTTAATCATAATAACCTCCTATTTAATCAAATGATCAGTGTAATCAATTAATCTTGACACATTACTAATAACAACATTTTTGAAGTTATTATCTTTCTTAATTCTCTTGAAAATGGCTTTAGCCATCTTCTTATCACCGGGCATTATTAGTTCAGTAGTTGAACTGATAATTTTAACTGGATCCGGATGAGGATGAGTTAATGTCTTATCTTTAACTTTGGGATAAGATAACCAGTCAGTCATAACAATTCCTCTGAATCCAAATTCACATCGTAAAATATCACAAACCAGTTCATAGCTTTCACTGGTATGTTTACCATTTAAAAGGTTATAACTAGTCATAACTGCTTTAGGATTAGCCATTTTAATACATATTTCAAATCCTTTTAGATATATATCACGCAAGGCTCTTTCACTAACAACACTATTAGATTGATAACGATTCGTTTCTTGATTGTTACAAGCATAGTGTTTAATAGTAACATACTTTTTGCTGTTAGTGTCACTTACGCCACGACTTATACTTCCACTAAAGACACCACTAATAAATGGATCTTCACTATAATATTCAAAATTTCTTCCACAAAATACACTTCGCTTAATGTTTAAAGCTGGTGCTAACCATATATCAACATTATATTCTTCCATTTCTTTAGCGATAATTTTACCTAAGTTATAAGCAAAATCTAAGTTCCAGCTTTGAGAAATAGCTGTTGCGGTTGGGATGGCTGTAGTGTTTTGGTAATATATCTTATCTTTTTTCTTTGGCTTTCTATAAGCCATTTTTTTAATGATTGGCTTTAAGATACCACTAAAAGGTAAAATATCATTAATGATATTATTGATTCCAAGTGGCTTTACATTACCACGTCTATCATATGTAAAGATTGGGCTAAGTCTTAACCCTGCAGGTCCATCAGCTAAAGCAATTGGTTTATAGCCTTTCACTTTACTTGTTGTTTCACCAGCAGCACCACTCACTAAGGTACTAGCTTCTCCCAAAGGGCTAGCAAAATGTTCTTTATATCTACCGTTAGTTAAATATGATAATTCTCTATCTGATAGTTTTAATACATTTTTGTTAATATTAGTCTTAAGTTCATATGATATTTCTTCTTCAATAAAATCATCTTTGCTAAGTTTAAATATATACTCACCACTATATGTATAATTTCTTTCAATATTGGCCTTAAAATCATCAAAATCAATATTTAAACTCTTAACTTTCTTAATGCAAACATCACTATCTAGTTCAATTTTACTAACTACATTTACATTGTCTGAACTATTTCCAACTAGTAAATAGTAGTCACCACTTTCAAGGATATAGCTACTAGTTGTTTTATCAAATGAAGAAAAGTCTTTTAAATCAAACTTAATTTCTACTATTTCACTTTCTCCACCATTTAACGCTTTAGTTTTACTAAATGCTACAAGTTCCTTAATAGGGTTATCAAGTTTTTTAGTAGGTTTAGATAAATAAACTTCTACAACTTCTTTTCCCTTAAATTCACTTACGTTTTTAACATCAACAAATACCTTAAACAAAGTATTATCTTTTTCCACTTTAGTATTCTCAAATGAAAACTCTGAATAAGATAATCCATATCCAAATGGGAATAATAAGTTGGTATTATCCAAATCAAAATAACGATATCCAACATATATTCCTTCGTTGTAATATGTATCATTCATATTACCAAAATCAATTATTTCAGGATACTTTTTAGCGTAAGTTGATGTAAGTTTACCAGATGGATTAGCCTTACCTAGTAATATTTTAGCAAGAGTCTCAGATGTGACTTCACCAAGTTGAGACAAAAGTAAGATGTTTTTAACATCTTTTACATCACTTAAATCAATAACAACACTGGTATTTAAAACTAACATAAACTTTTGATATTTGCCATTTAGATATCTAATATCGTTTATTTCACTCTGTGTTAGTCTAAAATCACCAGGATTATCATATCTATCGCATCCTTCACCGCACACACGTGTAAGTACATATATTGCGGTGTCACAGTTATAATCAAGTGAATCAGTATAATCAAAACCAGGAAGAGACTTTCCAATAGCATAAATTAATGGTAATTTATGTTTTTTTCTGGCTTCTTTACGGACACTTTCAATAAACTCTTTTCTCTTCTTTTCAATTTCTTTATCAAATCCATCAAGCCAAGGAGTTGATATTATTTCAAAGCCTTCCTCTTTTAATGCTTCTTCGATTGTTTTAAACTTACAATTGACATCCCCTGATCCAGTTCCACCTTTTATAGTGTGGCGAACTCCTCGACCAAAGCAAGCAATTTCACAAGGATTATCAAGTGGAAAGTCATTATTTTTCTTTAAAAACAGTGCGCACTCTGAAGCATTATCTAGCAAATATTGTTTATATTCTTTATCCATAATTATCCCTTATTTTTCAAATTTCTTAATCATCTTTAATTTCTTATCATTATATGGATGTTCACGTAATTTCAAATTACCCTTAGTTTTGCCAAATAAAACAGTTTTAGGATATGTAAATTCATTAAATCCATAGTATCCATGGTATGCTCCCATTCCTGAGTGACCAACGCCGTTAAATGGAGCTCCTTTTACCATGAAATGAACGCATACTTCGTTGATACATCCACCACCAAATTGCATTCTCTCCATAGTTTTTTTAGCCCACTTCTTGTTTGACGAGAAGATATAGAATGCTAAAGGATGTTCTCGATCATTATTAATGATATCAAGTACTTCTTCTAGTTTTTCATCATCATATTCAACAATCGGTAAAATTGGGGCGAATAATTCACGCATTACAATTTCTTCATTGATACCCACTGGATAAATTACAGTTGGTTCAATCTTATCAAGTGTAGCATCGCTTTTACCACCGATAACAATTCGATCTTGGTATTTATTAATAGTTTCAACGGCTCTACTAAAAGCAAAATGATTAATCATCTTTGAATAATCTTTATTATTTACTATGTCACTTCCAAGTTGACGCTTAAATTCTTCTTTTAATAACTCAATAAACTCTTTGGCTACAGTTTTACTTATTGCAACTTGATTAATATTAATACATATTTGACCACTATTGCATGCTTTAAAGAAAGCAATTTTACGGGCAGCGTCTTTCAAGTTGGCATCTTTAGTAATTACCGCCCAGTTACCGTTTTCCCCACCAAGCTCTAGCGCTACTGGAGTAAGGTGTTTACTTGCCTTTTCCATAATGTGTTTAGCAACTTGTGGCGAACCTGTATAGAATATCTTATCAAATCTTTCTTCAAGTAACATATCACTTACGTCATGACCACCTAAAACCACGCTGATATATTCTTTAGGATAAATTTCACTAATGATACGCTCTAGAGTTTCGCTTGATGCGACGCTTTTTGAACTAACTTTTAAAATAGCGCAGTTACCGGATGCGATTGTGGCAACCAAAACGCCAAGGGATAAAATAAATGGGAAATTAAATGGACTAATAACTAAACATACTCCATAAGGCTTACGATAAACTAGCGTCTTAGTTGATGGAAAACAAAGTAGTCCACTATATAGTCTTTTTGGCCTATTC
>LVBR01000086.1 GCA_001604495.1 Acholeplasmatales bacterium Tener_01
GCACGGAAATGACTCAAGCAGTCAAAGATTATTTCTTTAATAATTTTGATTATCAGGAAGTTTATTCTTATATGAATAAAGATAATATTGCTTCAATAAAAACAGCCATAAAGAATGGAATGACTTTCCAAAAATATTTTATAGATAGCCTTGGGGAAACGGATGGGGTTTATAAAATCACTCGTAGCCAATGGTTAAATGAAAAATACCATTAATTTTGATGTAAACTGAAGGTTGCAACCAAAAGTTGCGCTTATGAAAAGTAGAGTATATAGTAAAAGGTATATAGTTTTTGTAAAATTATGGTGTAATTAACGGAGGTAAATATTATGAATATTGAAATTGCAAACAGATTAGTTGAGTTAAGAAAAAAGAATGGGTTATCACAAGAAGAACTTGCTGAAAAGCTTGGATTATCACGTCAAGCTGTATCTAAATGGGAAAGAGCTGAATCTTCACCTGATACTGATAATTTAATTTGCCTAGCAAAACTTTACAATGTATCACTTGACGATTTACTAAATACCGATCAGAGTATTGAAGATATCAGTCGTGATGTTAAAGAAAAGCAATTAAGCGATGAAGAACTAGGAAAAGAAATTGAAAGAAGAATCGAGAACAAAGTTAAAGGTAAATATGATCATTTAAGTGAAAAAGATCGTAAACGTGCTAAGGCATTTGATATTGTTGATTCTACTATAACAGGTGTATTATTTATTGCCGCTGCAATAGTTTATTTTGTTTTGTCTTATAAAGATAATACTCAATGGAGTAAATTATGGATTATCTTTATGGCTCCAATTGTTATATCTTCTATTCTAACTTGTATTAAGAAAAGAAGATTTGCTCCATTTGCATTTCCTGTTTTTGCCGCAATGGTATTCTTCTATATTGGAATGTATTATAGTACTTGGCATCCAACATGGGTAATCTTTTTAACAGTTCCAATTTACTATATGGCTGTTAAACCATTTGATATGCTAATTGCTAAAAAACGTGATGAGGCTGTTGATCCTGATGATGAAAAAGATGATGATGACGACGATGATGATGATGATGAGGATGAAGAGCTTAAAGTAGAAATTACTGAATAATAAAGGTGCCATTATGGCACTTTTTTAAATTGACACAAGTTGTGCGTTATGTTATAATACGAATGATTTTTTTTGGAAAAGTATTATATGATTTTGCGTCATAAGAGGTAGGAAATAATTCCTAACAACTTAATGATAGCACTATTAGAGAAGGAGATTTATTATTGTGGAAAACAAACTGTCATCTAATTTTCATAACATAATAAGTAAGTTTCAAAGAAAGGCATTAGTTACTTCAATCCGTGATGGATTAGTAAGTATGATTCCAGTATTAATTATTGGAGCATTCGCCTTAATACTTAAGACATTCCCTATTAAAGGATATCAAACATTTATTACAAACTTTGCAAATGGATTTTTGCTTCAGTTATTTGATTTTGTGTATAGTGCTACATTTGGAGTATTGTCAATTTATATGACATTCTCTATCAGTAGATCATACATGAAAATAAAAGCAGATCCTAATGTTGTTCATGGTGGAGCAATAATTGCTTCTATTATGTGTTTCTTTATTTTGGCTGGAGCATTCTTGCCAGAATTTGGAATCGATAAGATGGGACCTAAGTCAATGCTTCCTGCAATCATTTCTGGTCTTGGAGCATCAAGCTTATATTTAATGTTCTATCGTTTCTTTATGAAGAAAAAGCTTATGTCATTTGCGGCTGGTAGTGATAGAAACTTTAACAGAATGTTAACAACACTTCTACCAATACTACTTGTAGTAAGTTGCTTTGCTTTAACAAATTTATTAATAATTGTTATTTTTAGAACAGATTCATTCCACGATTTCTATATTGAAATCTTAAATAAATTATTCTCAGTAGGAAAAAATGGTTTCTTCAAAGGATTCTTCTTTGTACTTTTATCATCAATTCTTTGGTTCTTTGGTGTACATGGAAGCGATGCTTTAGAAGGCGTTATGCAAAACTACTTTGTTCCTGGTCTTGCTCAAAACCAAGCAGATATTTTAAATGGTTTAGACCCTTCATGCGTTTTAACAAAACAATTCTTTGATTGTTTCGTTTTAATGGGTGGATGCGGTGCTACAATTTGCCTACTTATCGCAATCTTGGTATTCTCTCAAAATAGAGCAAGAAAAGGACTTGGCTTAACAGCCACAATCCCAATGGTATTTAACATCAATGAATTAATGGTATTTGGTCTACCAATTATCTTTAACCCAATTATGTTAATTCCATTCCTAGCAACTCCTTTAGTTTGCTATTCAATTAGTTATTTAGCAATCTCAACTGGCATTGTTCCAATGATCGTTAATGAGATTGAATGGACTACTCCAGTACTTCTTGGAGGATATTTAGCTACCGATTCGATTATGGGAGCTATGTTACAACTATTTAACATTTGTGTTGGTGTTTTAATCTACTTACCATTTGTTAAGGCCCTTGACCGTGAAAGTGAAAGAACTAACAAACAAATGTATTTAGACTTCATCGACTATTACAAAGCTAATGATCAAAAGCTTCAAAATGAAACTTTGACTGAGATGAACAATGTTTATGGCAACTTCGCAAAAGATTTATGTGCCGAGCTTAAACATGATTTAGTTGATAACATTAAGATGTATTATCAACCTCAATACGATTACAGTGGTAAATGTATTGGAGCTGAGGCCCTTTTAAGATGGCGTCATCCAGATCACGGAATCTTATTCCCTCCACTTGTTGTGAAACTTGCTAGTGAATGTGGCTTACTACTTAAACTTGAAGAAGAAGTAATTAAGACTGCACTAAGCGAACGTGATGACTTAATCAACAAATATGGAGAAGATATTGTTCTATCTATCAATGTTACTGGTAATACAATTGTTTCAAGTGAATTCTTACAATTCATTAGAGGCATTGATAAAGTAACACCATTCAAAGGCAAGAATATTTGCTTTGAAGTAACAGAACAAGATACTCTAATCTTTAATGATAAGACTTATGAAATCTTTAAAGAAATCAGAGATATGGATATTGAACTTGCAATTGATGACTTCTCAATGGGTCAAACATCACTTCAATACTTAAAACACAACTTATTTACAAGTTTGAAGATTGATGGTTCACTTGTTACTGGACTAATGACTTCACTTAACTGTCGTGAAATCATTTCATCAATCACTGAATTGACTGAGTCATTGAATATTGATGTTATTGCGGAATTTGTTGAAAAAGAAGAACAAAGAGAAATTCTTCATAGCATTGGATGCGATAATTATCAAGGATATTTATATTCTCCTGCTAAGCCAATTATTGAAGATGAGGATTAATTGATTAAGGATAATGAAGATTATAATGGTATTTCAACGCTAGTTAGAATTAGCATTGTTACCAGTATAAATAGTGAAAATCAAAAAGTATTACATGCTAATGATTAAAAAAAGCCTCAATTAGAGGCTTTTTTATTATACCTTTAACATAACCGCAAGTACTAAGAATACTGCAGATGCTAAAAGCAAGAATAACATGTATAATCCATTTTTCTTTATCCAATCGATAAAACTTACATCTGCTAGACCCAGTCCAATTAACAAAGTTCCACAAGTTGGGTAGATTACATTAGTGTAACCATCACCAAACAAGTAACATAAAATAATTATGTTTTTACTAATTCCTGGGATTGGAGCTAGTGTAAGTAGTGGGATAAGTAGTAAAGCTTTTGCTGAACTTCCTGGAATAAAGAATTCAACAAGCAAAACAAATAGGTAAATAATTAATACTGATAAGTAAGGAGAAGTGTTGCTTAAGTAATTATGCATATAGTAGAAAGTTGTATGCAAGATATCAGCACGTTCAGCTACATACTTAATTGAGAAAGCAACCATCATTATGATTAGTGAAGGAGCGATAGCAACGCAACCTTTCCAAAATGATTTGCCCCATTCTTTAAAACTACCGATTAATACTCTTCCAATTACTAATGTTCCAATTAGGAAGGCAATACCCATAATAACCATTCCAAGTCCTAAATCTCTTAAAACAGGAATAGCAGAGAATAATATTACAATAAATAATACGAAAGCAAATAGGAAAAGAACCATATTTGACTTTTTCTTATCATCAGCTGTGATTTCGATTTCTTCGCTTTCAGCATTTTCTTCTAGTTGGGAATTCTTTTCTTCTCTTTTAACAAATCTTACTAGATATAGTGAAGTAGTAATATAGAATACGATAAATATAAGTGCTCTATATAACAATCCATCAATTACAGTAGTTCCAGATAGGCCAGCACATAAACCAATTGTGAATGGATTAAATAGTGCACAAGTAAAACCAACGCCTGTAGTGATTAAAACGAAGTTTAATGCTGTAATCTTACTCCACTTCATCGCATGGCTGAAGGAGAAGAAGATTGGGAATAAAATCAATAATTCTTCTTGAAGTCCAAAGAAAGATGAAAGACACATCATTAATAATGTGATAATCCAAATTGATAAGTATCTTTTATCTTTAAATTTATTTATGATTATCTTTATTAGTGATTTTATTGCTCCACTATCTTCTAA